>NZ_LSIW01000080.1:0-240 GCF_001556435.1 Streptococcus sp. CCH5-D3 | reverse complement strand
GTAATGGGGATGGTAAGTCTTCTAATGGCACTCAAGCCACAACAGGTGCTTTGAACATCCCAGCGACAGGAACTTTCTACTTTACACGTGACACAGATATTAAGAAAGAACCAAAAGCAGACCTCAAACCTACTTTTGTTTTCAGTAAGGGTGACCATGTTATCTATGACAAAGTTTTGACTGCGGATAATCACCAATGGATTTCTTACCTTGGTTATGACTATGTTCGCTATTATGCAG
>NZ_LSIW01000008.1:0-467 GCF_001556435.1 Streptococcus sp. CCH5-D3 | reverse complement strand
TTGGAACTTAGGTTCTTCTGGAGGAGTCACACGGTTGTTAAATTCTTTATCCGCAGGGTCTGTCACGTTTGTGATCAAGGCTTTCGCTGTACCATCATGAGATACAGTAACAGTTACAACAGCAGCCATTTCATCGTAAGTGACAGTTGCATCTGTACCCTTAACCTCTGTTACAGTGTACTTGTAAGTACCTTCTTGACCCTTCTGGTATTTAAGGGCTGTAACAGTTTTACCAGCTTTATTTGTGTACTCTACTGGAGAGAATTTAATCTTACCAGCTGCATCGTTGGTTGCAGTTGCAATCACAACATTGTCGCTATCTTTCAACTCGAATGTGAATTCGCCAGCTTTAAGGTCACGACCTTCCAATTTCTTAGTGAAGTTGAATTCTACTGAGATTGGAACACTGTTTACACGTTTTTCAGTTGGTTTGTTTGGTTTTTCAACAGTCTTGCTTACTGGGTTGT
>NZ_LSIW01000079.1:0-585 GCF_001556435.1 Streptococcus sp. CCH5-D3 | reverse complement strand
GGATATCTGTTGATGTTGTTGGTTCAGCAGTTGGAGTAACTGGAGTTACTGTTGGCGTGTAGGTTGCTGAAGCCTTAGTTCCGTTAACATCTTCACGGACAACTGTTACAGCTGATGCAGTTCCTACGAATGATTTTTCTGGTACGAAGGTAACTGTTCCATCTGCTGCTACTGTGTATGTACCAACACCATCAACAGTCTTAGTCGTTGAACCATCATCAAATGTTGCTGGAACATCGTCATTCATTGGTACACGGCTATCGCCTTCTGTAAATACTGGCTTACCAGTTTGTGTAGCACCTTGAATATCTGTTGATGTTGTTGGAGTTGCAGTCGGTGTGACTGGTGTAACAGTTGGTGTGTACTTAGCTGTGATTTCAGTACCATTCTTATCAACACGTTTCACGGTTACGCCTGTAGCAGTTCCAGTAAATGATTTTTCTGGAACGAAAGTTACTGTTCCGTCTGCTGCTACTGTGTATGTACCAACGCCTTCTACTGTCTTAGTGGTTGAACCATCTTCGAAGGTAGCTGGAGTATCTTCATCGATTGGAACATTTGGATTTCCTTCGGTGAAGGTTGGTT
>NZ_LSIW01000078.1:0-1167 GCF_001556435.1 Streptococcus sp. CCH5-D3 | reverse complement strand
GTTAGATATATGGGGATCTTAGTATAATTTATAAAATTATTTAACTCAAAATATATCACTTGTTTGAATATCAAGAGAATATTCTTACAAATGTTAGAGTCTTTGGAATTATTTATATAAAAAGGTTTGATTATTTTCATGAGGACCTAGTTACTAATCATAATTCGTTTTTTATATTGATTAAAAATTAGAGAAAATGCTTGCTTAAAGATTAAAAAAAGGATATGATAGACTTCGGAAGAAGGTTAATAAATGTATAGAGTGCGTGTTTTTTCAATAACGTCTTCGTTTTTTTGACGTGCCTTGGGGTACAAGGATTAACATATAGGAAGATTTTGAATGAAACAAGCAAATCATGTTTTTGAAAAAGTGACAAAATACGCCATTCGTAAATTGTCAGTAGGTGTAGGGCCAGTTGCTATCGGGACATTCTTGTTAGCAGGTGGTCTTTTCGTGTCTAAACCAGTTTCGGCAGACCAGGTTACTTCGGATGCATCGGTACACATGGCTTATGTCACAGAAAATGAATTAACAACTGAAGAGCAGAAGCAAGTGGTACATGCTATTCCTAAGGAATATCAAAATGAGGACACTTTTTATCTGGTCTATAAACGTAAGGGAGACAGTCAAGCTATTCTTCCTCAGACAGGAAGTTCTGACTGGGCAGCGACAGGTTTGGGATTGGCAACAGCGACTATGGCTGTGCTCCTATTTTCAAAAAAACATCGTAAAAAAATTATCGGCTTGGTCTTGATTGGGGCCGCAGGGCAAAGTCTCCTTGTGCCGATAGAGGTTCTTGCCTTGCAAAACAAGGAGTTACAGGCCTATAATCAAACTCTTGCGGTTTCAAATAAAGAAGATTTGGCTAAGGGTGTTATTGCCATTGATGGTTATGAGTATGTGGGTTATCTGCGTTACTCTGCTAAGCCGGAGCTTGAACAACCTTTGGAGAATACTTTGCAAGGGCTTGAGTCTTCAATGAAAGAAGATAATACAGTTAGTCAGGGGACAGCTGATAGGGATAGTAAGGGCATCAGTTGGAAAAAAGGAACACAGGAGCCAGGTCATGAAGGCGAAGCTCTAGTTCAACCAGCTAATCCAGAGTACACAGAACCAATTAGCGCTAAAGGTACGCAAGAATCAGGTCATGAAGGCGAGGCAGCTGTT
>NZ_LSIW01000077.1:0-72882 GCF_001556435.1 Streptococcus sp. CCH5-D3 | reverse complement strand
CCAACGCATGAGGGAGTCAAAGTCCCTTGCCTTACCGCTTGGCTATACCCCAAAAGACTCTTATTATTCTACAGAAAAACTAGTTGGCTGTCAACACTTTTTTAAACTTTTTTCAAAAAAAGCAACCGGAAATACCGATTGCTAGGAGTTAGGAGATTTCATCATCTAAGCGAACTTAGATAGATGATATGAGGTCGCTTCAACCTCATATGAAAAAAGAAAAGTTTTAGGATAATTTCATTATATGTTTTGCTAGAAATAAAGTCAAAAGATTTGACTTGCAAAATCCGAGTAAGGGGTAAGAATTATGATAACTCTCCCTAGCCTCTAAATAACAAGGTTAGTTGATAACTTTATTCATCATCCTGTGAAACCAAATGATGTCTAAAGGCATAAACAACAGCCTGAGTACGGTCATCAACATTGAGTTTTCCTAGGATATTAGACACGTGAGTTTTAACGGTTTTCAATGAAATGAATAGCTCGTTAGCAATGGTCTGATTGTCATAACCCTTAGCCAAAAGTGCCAGGATATCACGTTCACGTGCCGTTAAGTCATCGTGTAGGTCCGGATGGCTATCGTGGTATTTAATCTTATTGTCCACCTCTGTTTCGATAGCTTCTTCACCACGGTAAACCTTACGGATACTATTGAGAATCTCTGCCGCACTGCTAGTTTTAAGCATATAACCTTTAGCACCAGCTTCAATGACTGGATAAATTTTTTCATTGTCCAAATAGCTAGTCAAAACCAAAATCTTGGCTTCTGGCCATTCTTTGAGCAATTCCAAAGTCGCTTGAACACCATCTAATTCAGGCATGACAAGGTCCATTACGACGACATCTGGACGAAGTTCCAGGGCAAGGTCAACACCTTCTCGGCCATTGCTCGCTTCTCCAACCACTTCGACATCTCCTTGGAGATTCAGGAAACTCTTAAGGCCCAAACGGACCATCTCATGGTCATCGACCAAAATCACATTTATCTTATTCGACATTGTCTTCTCCTCTTAATATCGGCACACGAACATCAATAGATGTTCCTTTACCTGTAGCAGATAGGAACTGCACAGTTCCCGCCATTTCATCGACACGCTCCTGGATATTTTTCAGTCCATAACTCATCTCGTCAGTCGACGCATTTAAATCATAACCAACACCATTATCCAACATTTTCAATTGAATTTCCTGACTATTTTGATAGAGATAAACCTCTATCTGGCTAGCCTTGGCGTGTTTAAGAGTATTAGAGATAAACTCTTGGGCAATCCTAAAGAGATTATTTTCAATACGCTTAGGCACTTTCTTAACCATATCCTTGTAGACGACATGGATATTGGATTTATCGGTTAATTCCTTAAGAATCATCTGCAAGCCTTCTTGCAAGGTCTTGTTCTCAAGCTCTGTCGGACGAAGATGCAAAAGCAAGACACGCATATCATTTTGAGCATCCGTCAGCATGGCCTCAACCGCCTGAATTTGATTATGCAAATCTTCTTTACTTAGCTGGTCCGCCATCTGAGAGACACCAGAAAGAATCATACTAGCCGCAAAAAGTTCCTGACTAACGGTATCGTGAAGGTCACGAGCAATACGTCCTCGTTCCTTCTTAATAATATCACGGCTTTGAAGAGCTTGAGCATTCTCAGTTTTCTGCAAGTCCTTAGTCAATTTACGCATCTTATGAGATAAGCGCATCATATTCTTGTCTAACTCAATATCTCCCTGACGTTTGACTGGTTGATTATTGATAATGCGGCGCAAATCCTGATTGACTGATCGCATACTGTTATCATTGGCAATGGCCCAAAGAATATAAAGCAAAATGAGCAAACTCAGAACCACAAAAAACATGTTAAAAAGAAAATGAAAGACCTGAGATAGATTACCAAAAACCAATGAAAAGTTAAGGTTAAAGCTATCCATAACCACTAGGGTAACGCCAACCAGAACAACAACTGAATAAATCAGAATCAAAAATAGGTACTGTTTCTTCATTTGCGACGTACCTCCACTGGTCCAGCTCCCACATTGAGAATCAATTTCACTGTTCGATGAGCATGTTCATACTCCGCCCCCTGCAAGGTCAATCTTTCGTAACGGAGGTCGTACTCATCTTCATTGAAGAAGGTGACAGAGCTATAGATTGCCGATATGTTGAGTTTAACGGAAACATCAATTGGTACCAAGATAGTCGTCGGCCCATAGAGTTTCTGCAAAATCACGACATTATCTCGCCCCGAAACAATAACCTGGGTCAAATCAATCACATCTGTCCCAAAGAAACGGATGATATTGATATCATCAAAGTCATAACGATCACTGACAGGTTCCATCCGAGTTCCAATCCACTGATTTCGCACAGCCTGAGGATCCAAGTCGTCTTCCTTGAATTGAATGAGAGCGTAGCGATTCTTTTTCTTGACCTGTGAAAAATGGTTAATCATAACATAGGCCACACCCACCAAAATCGCAAGCACCACATAGATATTCCACATGGAAACCAGAAAAAGTGAGATCAAACAGATGGTCAAGACAAAGTCACTTTTGGATTCCTTATTAAAAAAGCGAACCGCTAACAAGGTTAAAACCAGTATGAAAATAAAACTGGTAATATCATTATTAAAAATGGTAATCAGGCCCAGAGTCAAAAGCAGGGCTTCCACCACTAAGAAAAAATTAAATTTGGTCATAAGGACCTCTCAAATAAAAGTATACAGGCTTCATTCTATCAAATTTTAAGGCAATTGACAAAAAGACCCAGTTTGAGCACTGACTAACCAAGATAGAAAAGGGGCAGAAGAAAGCAAAAAAGTGCCTCCATTACAGGAAACACAGTCTTTCATTCAAAAATCTTAACCGTCAGTATCGTCCATTTTGCTTCTTATCATTAGCACTGTACTTCTGATTTCCTCCAGTATGACACGCTGCTCTGCTAATTCTTTCTTAAGCTCGGCTAATTTTCGTTCAGTCTGACGACCTGACCGCACAAAAATATTATTAAGAGAGCTAGTTAACAACCCTAGAGTGGCAATCCCACTAAACATGAGAATAACAGCGACTGCCTTACCTACAAGCGTTTTAGGAACGATATCTCCATAACCAACCGTAGTCACCGTTGCTACAGACCACCAAATAGCATCTATAAAATTATGGTGTTCTACTCGGGCAATAACAGCACTACTGATAAGAATGATAACACTATTAACCGAAAGTAGAAAATAAAAGCCATTTCTGCGATTAATACGATTGGAAATATGCTTGAGCTTGCTACTCAAACCAATTAAGCGGGAGAGTTTGGCCAACCGAGCAAAACGACCGACCCTCGAAAAACGGAGGAAGGTAAAGACTTCATTATAGGGAATGATAGCCAACAAGTCCAAGACATGTGTTTTCACAAAGATTCGCTTACGAGGTGCCAAGGAGAAACGAATCGCATAATCAATGGCAAAGATGAGCGTTATAGACTGATCTATCACTCTGAAAGGTCGCCTTCCAATTGAAATTAAGCCAACTAAATCAAAGATAACTAAGCCAATGGAAATAAGGGCCAAGACCGTCATGACAATATCGTAGGTAATGATGTACCTTCTCAGTTTTCTACGGTTTCTCATAGCGTCTCTCCTATATGTGATGTCTTCATTATAAAAGAATCTCTGACCTCTGGCAAGCAGGTTTTTTAGGCTATCGACAGGATCTCTAGGTAGCAAAAAAGAGAGATTAAATAACCTCTCTTCATTATGTCTAAGTTTTTTAATCTATTGTAGTTCTGTGTGAGTAGCCTCTGTCGAGGTTTCAGTGCTTGAAGTTGTACTATCAGTACTTGAGCTCGTCGATGACGAATGTGTCGTACTGCTTGAGCTTGACTGTAGACTTGAACTTGCTGTTGCAACCGAAACATAGAGAATCACTGTACCATCAACACTTGTACCAGCTTGTGGATCTTGATAAAGGACCTCCGTACTGCTAGGAACCTTATCCTTATCTAATTTGGCACCAGTATTATAGTCGTGGTACTCGATGCTACTACTTGAGATATTCTTACGATTCAAGGTTTGAATCGCTGTTGAAACCGTCAAACCAGTCACATCAGGCATGGTAACTGTCTTAGGAGTTGCCACACGGAACTTAATCTTAGCCTTACTATCCTTAGGATTGAAAGACTTGTTTTTCCCTGGACTTTGAGATAGGATTTCTCCCTCTTCAGCACTGTCGTCTTCGACATGCTGAATATCAATTTGGTCCTCAGAAACACCATAATTCGAAGTTAAGTCCTCAATGGCATCCTTATAGTTTTTACCCTTGTAGTCTTTCAAAGCGAAACCTTTACTACCAGAAGAAACATAGACATCAATGCTTGATCCTTCTTTTCGTGTGGTTCCAGCTGTAGGATCGGTCTTTATAACCTTACCCGTATCGACAGAGTCATCTTCCACTTCTTTGACTTCTCCTACCTTAAATCCAGCACCCTCAATTTTAGTCTGAGCTGTGGACAACTCCTGACCGACCACATTAGGTACTTGGACATTATCAGGATTGGTAAAGACTAAATAAGCAAAGATGATAATACCAATAAAGACAAGTCCTAGGAAAACCTTGAGTAAGGTTGAGAAGAAGTTCTTCTTCTTTTTCTTCTTAGCTGGTGTCGTTTTTTTCCTTGGTTGTTTACTTGGAGCAGGTGTAGGCTCTGATGGTTCAGCAGCAACGGCTTTTTTCTCAAGACTTGCAGATGGAACTGGATCAACCTTTGGCAAGGTCTTGGTATCCGTCATATCATCAAAGGCTACCTTGGCATCGCGTCGATGACTAGGATGCAAACTCGTTACCAAGTCACGGCTCATTTCCAAAGTACTATTATAACGATTCTCTAGTTTTTTGGCTGTTGCTCGAATAACCACGTTTTCCAAGGCTTGGGGAACGTTACGGTTCTCTGCCAAAATAGATGGGAGTGGCTTTTGGAAATGTTGGAGTGCAATGGTTACTGCACTGTCACCATCATAAGGAATATGACCTGTCAACATTTCAAAAAGCATAATACCCATAGCATAGATGTCGCTTTGGATAGTTGCTTTCGATCCACGAGCCTGCTCTGGTGAGAGGTAGTGGACAGAACCCAACATAGAGTTCGTTTGAGTTAGACTAGTCTCTGCAAAGGCAACCGCAATTCCGAAGTCTGTAACCTTGGCTGTACCGTCCTTAGTTAAAAGAACGTTTTGTGGCTTAAGGTCACGGTGGATAATGCCCTTTTGATGGGCAAGAGTCATGGCGGAAAGAACCTCCCCCATGATACGCACAACATCTTGGTTAGAAAGTGGCGCATGGTCTTGAATATATTTCTTCAAGTCCGAACCGTCCACATACTCCATCACCAAAAACTGCTGGCCGTCTTCTTCGCCAATATCTCGGATAGCAACGATATTAGGATGACTGAGTTCTGCCATGGCACGCGCTTCACGCTGGAAACGCGCCACAGCCACCTGATCCGTTTGGTAATTGGTACGAAGTACCTTAATAGCCACTTTTTCATTATCCAAAATCAGGTCATTAGCCAGATAAACATCCGCCATACCACCACGCCCGATAGACTTAAGGATTCGATAACGTCCAGCAAACAATTTGCCAACTTGGATCATTATCCTTCCTCACTTTCTATTTTGATGAGAGCAACGGTAATATTATCATGACCACCAGCCTCATTGGCTGCAGCTACCAAACGACTCGTTTTTTCTTCGACGAAACCAGGGCTGTTGACAATATGAACAATCTGTTCGACTGAAATCATATTGGTCAAACCATCTGAATTAGCCAAAATATAGTCTCCTGGTTCCAATTGTTGGACACCAAGGTCAGCCTCAATCGGAGCAGCTTGCCCAATAGATTGCGTAATGATATTACGTTGTGGGTGAACCGCTGCTTCTTCTTCGGTCAACTGACCAGCCTTGATAAGAGCATTGACCAAAGAGTGGTCATTCGTCAATTGCTTATACTCACCATTACGGATAAGGGCAATACGTGAATCCCCAACATGGGCGAAAATCACAGCATTATCAACAAAGGCAAGAACCTCGATAGTTGTTCCCATTCCCTTATATTCTTCGTTTTGGCCAAGTTCATAGATTTTACGATTTTCTGCATCAATGGCAGCAATCATCCAATCACGAATTTGACTCAACTCACGAAAATCAGTGTTAATCCAGTCACGACCAAGGTCAGTTACTGACATCTCACTGGCAATATTTCCAGCACGGTGTCCACCCATTCCATCTGCAACAACGACAAGGGTAACACCAGCTTGGTTGACAAATTTATTAACAAAATCTTGGTTGTTTGACCGTTTTTGGCCAATGTCCGTTAATAATGATATTTCCATAGTTTTCTTTCTGACTTGCGTCAGCATTTCCTCCTCTGTAACCCTAAGCTTTTTTACGCAACTGTGCGATGAAAAAACCATCAGTTAGATACTGTTCGGGGGTAATTGCCAAACAGCCATTGACCACGATGTCTTTACATGGATGGTCTAAGGCAACTTGCTCAAAATCAGGATGGCTCTCAAGAAAGGCTTGAATCACCTCTTGATTTTCTTCTGCTATGATGGTGCAAGTACTATATGTTATTATACCACCTTTTCGTAGGGTTTGACAAACGCTGGATAGGATATCCAACTGCACAGCCTTAAGAGACTCAAAGTCTTGGAGGTCCTTGTTATATTTGATATCAGGTTTCCGACGAATGAGCCCAATCCCTGAACAAGGAGCATCCACTAAAATCTTGTCAAAACTATCAGCTGGAAAGACTTGATGTACCTGACTAGCATCCAGTTTCTGAGTCTTAACCTTATCAGCTAGGTCAAGACGTTGGGCATTTTCTTCGATAAGGGCAAGCTTATGATCATAGAGATCAAGCGCCGTCACATGTCCACTCGTCAAATAAGAGGCCATATGAACCGTCTTACCACCAGGTGCCGCACAGGCATCCAGGATTTCTTCTTCACCTTGAATCCCTAAAGTTGGCGCAACCAGTTGACTGGTCTCATCCTGAATGGTCAACAAGCCCTCTTTAAAATAATCTGTTCCAGCAAAGTAACCGGAAGACTTAACAAGCCCGACTGGTGATAGAACTGAACGCTCAGCCCCAGTGGCCTCCTCTATCTCTTCCAAACGTGACGCATCCGTTACACGCACACTAGCCTTATTTCTCACAAAGAGGCTTTGGAAAATAGCAAGGGCACGGTCTTCCCCGTACTGGTCGATAAGTTTTTTAACCAACCATACAGGTAGAGAATACTGAACGGAATAGCGTTTATTGACACGTTTAATCTGGCTTGGATTTGGCAAAGGCTGGCTAGATAGTTTACGAAGAACCGCATTTACCAGCTTCTCAGCACCCTTTTTATTGCCACGATTTTTGGCAATAGCAACAGCATCGTTAACTACTGCATGGGCTGGAATCTTATCTAAATAGGCTAGCTGATAGAGACTTAAGAGCAAGAGGTCATAAACCCAAGGTTCAAGCTTATCACGGTCCTCAATAACATGGGCTAGAATCCACTCCAAAGTAATCTTACGAGCTACAGTCCCGTAAACAATTTCCGTCACCAAGGCCTTGTCTTTATCTGTTAGCTGCGACTTGCTCAGATGTGCATTGAGAGCAATATTTGAGTAGGCCCCTTCCTGGAAGACTTCTTCTAAGACTTCGAGTGCCTGTCCACGAGCTGTTTTTTTCCAATCATTGGCCAAATGCATCACCTACTTCAAGATTGCGTCCGACCCCATTAAGGAAATCAGCAATAGCCATACGAGGTTTTCCAGCAGGTTGAACTGTCTTAAGCGAAATAGCTCCTTGGCCAGTCGCAACTACCAAACTCTTCTTGGTTTTTTCAATAATATGACCAGCCTGTCCTTGACCTTCTGCCAAATTCGCTTCATAAATTTTGAAACGTTTGCCATCAAGCAAGGTATGGGCCACAGGCCATGGATACATGCCACGGATTTGATTGAAGATGTCACGAGCCGGCTTATTCCAATCAAGGCGCTCCTCTTCTGGGCTAATATTTGGCGAAAATGTTACCTGACTGGCATCTTGAGGAACAGGTTTGATTTCCCCAGCGATGTAGGCAGGCAAGGTTTCAAGCAAGAGGTCACGCCCCAAGACGGCCAATTTTTCAAACATGGTACCAACATTATCCTCGTCAAGAATTGGCAAGGCCTTTTGGCTAACCATGTCACCAGCGTCCATCTCCTTGACCATTTCCATAATTGTCACACCTGCTTCTGAATCCCCATTGATAATGGCATAATGAATAGGTGCCCCACCACGGTATTTTGGCAGGAGTGAAGCGTGGACATTCACCGAAAAATCCATGCTATTAAGCAACTTGCTTGGTAAAAATTGTCCATAAGCTGCAGTAACAATCCCATCAGCACCAAGTGCCATCAGTTGTGCCATTTCCTCAGAACCTGACAACTTTTCAGGTTGATAAATTGGCAAGTCATGCGCCAAGGCTACTTCTTTGACCGGTGTCATGCGGATTTCTTTTTTACGGCCGACAGCGCGGTCTGGTTGCGTTACCACAGCGACAATATCATAACGCTCATCTGTCAAAAGTCCTTCCAGCACTGTCGCTGAAAAGGCAGGCGTTCCCATAAATACTAATTTTGTCATATTCTTCCTTTTCTAGATTAGGTAAAATTCTGAGGTTCGTGATCAATAATCAAACGCAGGTCCTTGTTCTCAGGCTCCTGAGTCATGTCAAGGACCCTATTAAGCGTTTCTTCCAAGTTATCCTCAAAACGGTATTTGATAATAATCTGATAGTGATAAAGGTTATGTGTTCGGGCAATAGGCTTAGGCGTTGGCCCTAGGAAGGTCACCTTGTCTGACAGGTGCTCTCTTAAATAAGCCATAACCTCATAGCTCTTGCGAACTACAAACTCTTCATCCTTGTGAGAAAGCGTAATTCCTACCGTATAGAAATAAGGGGGATAGGCCAACTGACGTCGAATCCCCATTTCATAGGCGTAGAAACCTTCATAATCCTGTTGCTGTGCAAACCGAATGGCATAATGACTAGGATTATAGGTTTGAATAATAACTTCCCCTTCCTTGTCAGCACGACCAGCACGACCAGCCACCTGAGTCAACAGTTGGAAGGTACGCTCAGCTGAACGAAAATCTGGTAAATTTAGCGACGTATCTGCATTCAAGACCCCTACCAAGGTAACATTTGGAAAATCCAAGCCCTTGGCAATCATCTGAGTTCCAAGCAAAATGTCAGCCTTACCACTTCCAAAGGCCTCCAAGAGTTTCTCGTGAGCCCCTTTCTTGCGTGTCGTATCAACATCCATACGAATCACTTTGGCTTCTGGCAAAAGTTCCGTCAATTGGTCATAAGCCTTCTGTGTCCCAGTCCCATAATAGCGAATCTGACGGCTCTGACAGTTAGGGCAGACATGTGGTATTGCTTTTTGAAAATCACAATAGTGGCAATTCATGGTCTTGGTATCCATATGCAAGGTTAGGGAAATATCACAGTTGGGACAATCATCCACATAGCCACAGTCACGACACATGACAAAAGAGGAATACCCACGACGGTTCAACATTAGCACGACTTGTTCCTTACGTCCCAAGCGTTCTCGGATTTTCTCTAAGAGAGGTGGCGTAAAATCACTCGCCTCTTGACGGCCCACAAAATCCTTGAAGTCCACCACTTCCACCTGAGGAATTTTGGCATTAGGATTAGCCCTCTGAGTCAACTCAAGAAAATGGTAAACCCCTTTCTGAGCTCTCGCCCGAGTCTCAATAGACGGTGTTGCTGAACCAAGAACAAGCACGGCTCCATGACTCTTAGCCCTAAGCAAGGCCACATCTCTAGCATGGTAGCGAGGATTGGATTCTTGTTTATAAGTAGCCTCATGTTCCTCATCGATAATGATAGCTCCGATATTGTCCAAAGGAGCAAAAATAGCTGAACGCGCTCCTACCACAACCTTGGCCTGACCAGATTTAACCTTACGCCACTCGTCAAATTTTTCACCGTCTGACAAGCCTGAATGCATAATCGCCACCAAGTCCCCAAAACGCGAAATGAAACGATTGGTCATTTGGGGTGTCAAGGAAATTTCTGGCACCAAGACAATAGCAGTTTTACCCATTGCCAAGGTCCTCTCGATAAGATGCAGGTAGACCTCGGTCTTACCTGATCCCGTTACCCCTTCCAATAAGAAAGGTTTGCCACCTTGTCCAATTTGGCGCGTCATTTCTTCAACCGCATGCGCCTGTTGGGCATTAAGCTCAAGAAAATCTGTCTTTTCTACCTTTTCAAAGTAGCTATCGGCACGATTGACCTCAACTTCGGTGATGACCAAGGCACCAGCTTCAATGAAAAACTTAACAACATCTCGTGAAAAAAGCTTGTGGAGGTCCGTCAACTTGCCAGACTCACTCTTTTCTAGCAAGAAGTCTCGCAACTCCAATCGTTTCTTAGCCCTTTGCGAAATAGCCAAAGTCTCGAGAATACCCTTTTGAACACTATAGTGCTTCTCAGTCTTGATATTCTGCTTATCTTTAGCAAGGTAATCAACCGTTACACGCCCAGACTGGACCAGACGAGGAATGGCTTGACGTTGTACCTCTGACAACTGCGAGAAAAGAATATGATTCTGCCCTTGAAGGAGAGTCGCTTTTTCCTCTTCACCCAGTTTATCAGTTGCCATGATAACCTTATCGTACTGCGAATTAAGGAGACCGGGTAGCATTGACTTCAAGATGGAAATCTTATAAGAAAAGACCGTATGTCGCATCTGATTAGCCAAATCCAGCTGTTCCTGATTAAGCACTGGCTCATAATCTAAAAGCTCAGTGATGGGTTTTAGTTCAGGAAAATCTCTTAAATTTTCCTGCTCTTCCAAGCCAATAATAAAACCTTGAAGTAAACGATTTCCTTTACCAAAAGGCACATGAACCCGCATACCGATGGCGATTTGTTCTTGCATGGCTTCCGGTACCAGGTAACTATAAGGTCTGTCCGTCTGCATCAGAGGAACGTCGACAATAATATGTGCTACTAAAACCATAAATTTCCTCCTGTCACTTCCTTAAGACCAGCATCTTCCGAGCTCAAGAAAATATGAGCTGCCTATTATCTTCATAAAGAAGGAAGCTGAGACACTATGCCTCAGCTCCCCTCTCCTCATAAACCAAAGCAAGACTTTGATTTTAGATTTTATCGCCTTCTTCTTTTTCTTTAGCGATTTGTTCTTTGATTTTACGTTCTTCTTCCTCAGCAGCAAGACGTGCTTGAATCACTTTCAAACGTGCCAATTCACGTTTAGATTCAGGATCTGGGTGGATAGTCACATTCCCAGATTCAATCTCTTCAAGGGCTTGAAGGGTTGGTTTTACTGACGTAAACTCTTGAGTTGGTTCAGCACCAGCGGCTAATTCATGGGCACGTTTGGCTTGCAAAATAACCAATGAATATTTTGAAGGCACTTTATCCAAAAGTTTGTCAATAGAGGGTTTCAACATCATAATTCTATACCTATTTCTAATTTATTTATCTGATAATTTCTTTTCTGAAATCATATTACGATAGCGACCAATCACACGGTCAACTCGGAAGTGTTCTGCTTCAATAACACGTTTGACACGCTCAGCAGCCAAAGGCACTTCGTCATTAACAATGGCATAATCGTATTCGCTCATGAGAGCAATTTCTTCACGCGCACGCTCGATACGTTGAGCAATAACTTCCTCAGAATCTGTCCCACGACCAACCAAACGTTCTTGAAGCTCGTTCAAATCCGGTGGTGTCAAAAAGATGAAGACAGCATCTGGGACCTTTTTCTTAACCTGAAGGGCACCTTGAACCTCGATTTCAAGGAAAACATCAATACCTTTATCCAAGGTTTCATTAACATAAGTCAAAGGTGTTCCGTAGTAGTTACCCACATACTCAGCATATTCCAACATTTGGCCATTACGAATAAGCTCTTCAAATTCCTCACGCGAACGGAAGAAATAATCCTTTCCATCAACTTCACCAGGACGTTGAGCACGTGTGGTCATTGATACTGAGTATTCAAATTTGTGGTCAGGTGTTGAAAAAATCTCCTGACGAACAGTTCCTTTTCCGACACCAGAAGGCCCTGAAAAAACAATCAAAAGTCCACGTTCAGACATGTCTTCTCCTTAAACTAAGATTAAAAATCTTCTTATGACTCACCTTAAAAAAGAGAAAACAATCATCTCTTTTTTGGGCTTAGGGGTTGTTCAGTGATTAAGTTACAGCTCACTTTTCAGAGCATGCGTTTTTCCTTACTATTTTACCAATAAAAGTGACTTTTTTCAAGGTGAGGACACCATTAAAAAGAATGAATCCTTTTTCCCAGTACTCACTCTTTTTTAAATACTCTTTTAAACCAAACCAGTCAAGAGACCTTGCATGAATTCTTCTGAATGGAACTCACCAATGTCATCAATTTTCTCACCAAAACCAATTAACTTAACTGGAATATCCAACTCTTGGCGAATGGCTAGAACCACACCACCCTTGGCACTACCGTCCAACTTGGTCAAGACAAGACCTGTAAGAGGTGTGATTTTTGAAAATTCCTTAGCCTGACTAAGCGCATTTTGACCTGTTGAGGCATCCAAGGCCAAGAGGGTTTCATGAGGTGCTTCTGGAACCACACGCTTGATAATACGACCAATCTTTTCAAGCTCTGCCATAAGGTTGTCTTTATTTTGCAAACGTCCCGCAGTATCAATCATAAGGACGTCAACTCCCTCAGCAAGGGCCTTTTCCATACCATCAAAGACC
Source organism: Streptococcus sp. CCH5-D3 (assembly GCF_001556435.1). Lineage (NCBI taxonomy): Bacteria > Bacillati > Bacillota > Bacilli > Lactobacillales > Streptococcaceae > Streptococcus > Streptococcus sp. CCH5-D3. The sequence goes on along the minus strand of NZ_LSIW01000077.1, from coordinate 60,059 downwards.
ACTGAAGCTGGGTCAGCCTTCTCAGCACCGGTCACTACTGGCACATCAACACGACGCCCCCACTCAACCAACTGAGCGACAGCTCCCGCACGGAAGGTATCAGCAGCTACCAACATAACTTTTTTGCCTTCTTGTTTGTATTTATGCGCCAACTTACCGATAGACGTTGTCTTACCAACCCCGTTGACACCAACGAAAAGCATGACTGTCAAACCATCTTGGAAATTAATCTGCTCCTTATAGACGTCATCCTTCTCATAAATGTCCACAAGTTTTTCGATAATCAAGCGTTGCAAATCTTCAGTCTTTTTGACATTTTCAAGGCGGGCTTCATAACGTAAGTCTTCCGTTAATTGCGTTGCAACATTAACACCCACATCGGAAAGAATCAGCATTTCTTCCAATTCTTCGAAGAACTCCTCATCAACACGACGGAAATTCGCAAAGAATTCATTCAAGCGAGCAGCAAAACCTGTACGCGTCTTCTTAAGGGTACGATTGTATTTTTCTTGTTCTGTTTCAGTTTTTGAAGCCTGAACTTCTTCAGGTTTTTCCTCAACTTTACGAGTTTGAACAGCCTCAAAAGTAACCGTTTCACCTTTTTCTGCAGCAGCAGCTACCTGAGCCTTTTTAGCATAGTAATCAGCCATGACATCTGCGAAGTGGTTATCCACAGCGACTTGGCTTTCTTCTGACTCTGATACGCCCTCTGATTCACTTGATGCCTGATTATCAACAGAAAGGTCTTCATCAGACGCTACTTCGCTTTCTTCAACAGATTCTGTAGACGAAATCTCTTCTACTTGAGTCTCTGACTCACTGAGCTGTTCTGCTTGACTTTCACTTGTTTCTTCACTTGTTGACAAGTCTTGATTATCAAGAGCCTCAGTTTCTGAAATTTCCTGTTTTGCTACAGTTTCCTGTGACTGGTTCTCCTCTTGTCCAAATAATCGATCAAATAGACCCATTTGGTTCTCCTTATTTCTCTAGAATATATTTGTGGATGGCCTCAGCCACTCCAGATTCCTCATTAGTTTTTGTCGTTACTGCCTTGGCAACAGCCTTAACCTTAGGAACAGCATTTGCCATAGCCACACCAAGACCAGCCCACTCCAACATGGTCAAGTCATTTTCCTCGTCTCCCATGGCCATGACCTGACTTTTATCAAGGGCAAGATAATCAGACAAAAGTTTCAAGCCTACAGCTTTATGAACTCCTTTGGGCATGACCTCAAGGATAATCTCACGAGACTTAAAAACTTCAAAATTCTGGTATAGCTGTTTAGGTAGTTTTTCAATTTGGGCATCCAAAAATGCTTCCTCACAGACCGTAACTACCTTATTATAGACGATATTTTCAGGAATGTCATCAATACTCTCCACATCGACGAAGGTCAAGGTAGGATTAGCCTGACGATAGAGAGAATGATTGCCTTTACTTGGCACACCATAGACAATGCCATCACTGATAACATCCATAGGGAGCCCTAGAGGTTCAAAGACAGCATAAATCTGCTTTAAATCTTCTCGACTCATCTCTTTCTTTATGAGGATATCCCCATTATTACGCTGAACCAAGCCACCATTGAAGGTCACACTATAGTGCTTATCATCTAACAAGCCCAAATCTTCCAAGATATGAGTAATAGCTGGCAGAGGACGACCAGTCGTAATGACCACATGAACTCCCTTAGCTTCTGCCGCCTTCAGAGCAGCTCTATTTTCAGCTGTTACTTGCTTATCCTTAGTAAAGAGGGTCCCATCTAGGTCCAAGGCTAGTAATTTAATCTCAGACATCTGAGCCCACCAATCCTTCCATGTAGTCAAAGACTGCACCATCTTTATGGTGACCAATCACCTCATCTGCTACTGCCTTAATCTCATCGCGGGCATTTTCCGTAGCAACCGCATGCCCAGCAAAGGTCAGCATCTCCATATCATTGAGATTATCACCAAAGGCTACAACATCTGAAGCTTGACGCCCCAACTCTTGACAAAGATGGTAAAGACCAAAGCCCTTATCCACACCTTTAAGGATAATATCCATAGAATCAAAGCCAGTTGTCACAGCTGTCATATCCTCAAAAATCGTGTTGAGGTAGTCACCACGTTCCATAATGGTATCCCCTTGGAACTTAGCAGTTACCTTGAAAATATCATCTGTAACCGCTTCAAGGTCCGTTGTCATAACATTTTCATAGTAACGTTCCATGGCCTTAAGATAGGCTGGATCTGCATCGTTTGGAGCATAGGCACCACGACGTCCCGACAAGAGAATTCCCTCGCAAGTTGGCAAGGCTAAAGTCGTGTCTGCAATTTCTAAATAATCTTTAGGTTCTAGCTTGGACTCAAACAGGACTTCACCCTTGTACTGAACCAAGGCCCCATTCTCCGCAATAATAGCAATGCGGTCCACAAAACCATCAAAAAGCTCCTCCAAGGCCAAGAGAGCTCGGCCAGAAGCTACTGTAAAAACGTAATCTTCAGCTTCACACGCATCCAAAAGGTTTTCCAAACGTGCCTTGTCATAGGCACCAAGATGGTCTAGAAAGGTACCATCCATATCTGTTGCTAAAATTTTCAAAATAATCTCCCTTCAGGTCGAACATACTTGCCCCTATTGTACCAAAAATAGGAATATAAGTTTGGGAAAAGCCAAAGAAATTAGAGAAAATATGGCATTTTACTTGCAAATTCAGTATTTTAGTTGTATCATTATGGTAGTACAAAAATAATACTATTATACTTTTAGAAAGGAGTCTCTTATGGCTTGGACATTTGATGAAAAATCGCCAATTTATCTCCAAATTGCCTATCGCGTCAAACTGAAGATAGCTTCCAAGGAATTGAGTATGGGACAACAACTCCTACCCGTTAGAGAATTTGCTCAGGAAGCTGGGGTCAATCCCAACACTGTACAAAGAGCCTTCCAAGAACTTGAAAAAGAGGGGTTGGTCTACTCTGCCCGTACCTCTGGTCGCTTTGTTACCGAAGATGAAAAACTAATTGATCAAAAACGACACGAGATTGCCCAAAGTCTCATGAAAAACTTTGTCACTGAGATGACAGCCATTGGTTTTAGCTCACCTGAAATCAAAGCTATCATCACTGACTACATCGAACAAACAGGAAAGGACTTATAGACCGATGACTGATATTGTAACTCTAACAAATCTCACCAAGACCTATAATGGTATTCCAGCCCTTAGAGATGTGACCATGTCCATCCCTTCTGGTAAAATCATTGGTCTCTTAGGACCAAACGGTAGTGGTAAAACAACCCTAATCAAAATTTTGAACGGCCTCCTTCAACCGACTTCAGGTTTAGCAACTATTAATGGATCTCAGCCATCACCTATCACAAAGGCGCAAGTGGCTTATTTGCCTGACACAACCTATTTAGATGAAAGTAAGACAATACAGTACTACTTGGATTTCTTCCAAGATTTCTATGCTGACTTCCGTTATCCTCTTGCCTTGCAACTCTTGCAGGATTTAAAGCTCCAGCCTGATTTGCGCCTTAAGGACCTCTCAAAAGGTAACAAAGAAAAAGTTCAGTTGATTTTGGTTATGAGTCGTGAAGCTAAACTCTATCTCCTCGATGAACCTATCGGTGGAGTCGATCCTGCGTCACGTGACTACATCCTTAAAACCATCATCAACCAATACTCTGAAGATGCTTCTGTTATCATTTCAACCCATTTGATTGCAGATATTGAATCCGTCCTAGATGAAGTTGTCTTCTTAAAATACGGTCAGATTGAACTTCAGGGTGATGCTGATAATATCCGTCAAGCCCATGGCAAATCTATCGACAAACTCTTTAGAGAGATGTTCCACAACTAGGAGGTATGAGCATGTTTTGGAAATTAGTTAAATATGAATTACAATCGGTCCGTAAATGGTATCTTGGCATCTATGGTATTGCCATCCTACTCTCTATCCCCTTGGGTTTAATGCTTCGAAAATCTATTTTTGTAACTGAACAGAGCCACCAAGAACCTAGTCTACTCTTCTTTGCTTTCTTCACACTGATGGTTTTTGCCACTATTATTGTTTGGGGAACTATTTATATAGCGACAATAGTCCTTATTATTAGACGCTTTGCAAAGACTGTCTTTGGAAGAGAAGGCTATCTAACCAATACGCTCCCAGTTTCTGCTCACCAATTAATCTTGTCTAAACTCTTGGTAGCCTTTATTTTAGATATCATTTCATCACTCGTTATACTCCTTTCGATTGGAATTATAGCTGCTTTCTGCCTTGATATGAAAGATATCCTCCTAGCTACCAGCTACTTTGGCCAGATCCTAAAAGAGATAGGCGCTTTCTACCTCTTCATCCCTTCTACAATCTTGTCAATGATTGCTGGTATCCTTTTCTATTACCTCTGTATTAGTATCGGAAACCTCTTCAATACTAACAAAGTTCTTATGGGGTTTGTCGCCTTTTTCGCCATTCAGGCTATCCTATTCTTTATTGGTTTCTTCTTTGGACTCGGTGCAGCCTTGACCGGAGATGCAACATATACTGCAATTAATAACTCGTCATATATCATTAGTCTAGTTCAGTCTCTCATTCTCATCGCGGCAAGTTACTTTGGTACCTACTTTATCATGACCAAACGCTTAAATTTGGACTAAAGAAAAACCGTGTTCCTTTTGGAACACGATTTTTTTTTTGCATTGAAAAGACTTATTTACTTTGTTCTTTACGATAAGTCTCGATTTCGGCTTTGTTACCCCAAACGAAGTGTCCTGGACGTAGTTCAACCATTTCTGGTTTATCAACAGAATAGTCATGTTGGTTTGGATCATAAACCTTCAAGACTTTCTTACGTTCCAAGATCGGGTCTGGAATAGGAACAGCAGACAAGAGTGACTTGGTGTAAGGGTGGATAGGATTGTTGTAGAGTTCTTCTGTCTCAGCAACTTCCACGATTGTCCCCTTGTAAATAACAGCGATACGGTCAGAAATGAAACGGACCACTGACAAGTCGTGAGCGATAAAGAGGTAGGTCAATCCCAACTCTTTTTGGAATTTCTTAAGCAAGTTCAAAACTTGGGCACGGACTGACACGTCAAGGGCTGAGATTGGTTCGTCAGCGATGACCAAGTCAGGTTGCATAACCAAGGAACGCGCAATCCCAATACGTTGACGTTGTCCCCCAGAAAATTCGTGAGGGTAACGTGTCAAGTGTTCCTCAAGAAGTCCCACTTCTTTGATGATTTCCTTGATTTTGGCTTTACGATCTTCCTCATCCTTATAGAGATGGAAGTTATGCAAGCCCTCAGACAAGATATAATCGACTGTTGCACGTTCATTCAAACTAGCCGCAGGGTCTTGGAAAATCATCTGGATACGACGTATAAGGTCGTTTTTCTCAGAGTGAGATAAGTGTCCATTGATTTTCTTACCGTCAAAAATAATCTCACCATTACTTGTATCATTTAGACCAATAATGGCACGCCCGATAGTGGTTTTACCACTACCAGACTCACCAACGAGGGAAAAGGTTTCACCCTTGTTGATGAAAAAATTAGCATTGTGGACAGCAACGAATTTCTTGCTTCCTTCACCGAAGGAAATCTCCACATCTTTTACTTCAACTAACTTCTCAGGCATTGCCTTCCTCCTCATCTCCTAAATGTGCAAATCCCATATTAGCACGGATTTTTTCATGTAGATTTTGGATAACCGCAGGTTTTTCAACTTTTGGTGCATCCTCATGTAAGAGCCAGGTCTTAGCCCAGTGAGTATCTGAAACTTGGAATTGTGGAGCTTTTTCCTCAAAGTCAATCTGCATGGCATAGTCTGAACGCAAGGCAAAGGCATCTCCAACAACTGGTGTATAAAGTGATGGTGGTGTCCCTGGAATTGAGAAAAGCTCACCCTTATCGTCAGCCAACTGTGGCAAGCTTGAAAGCAAGCTCCACGTGTATGGGTGACAAGGCTCATAGAAAATTTCCTCAACAGTTGCATACTCGATGATTTCACCAGCATACATAACAGCAACCTTGTCAGCGATACTTGCTACCACACCAAGGTCATGGGTAATGAAAATCACTGAGAAACCGTACTCTTCTTTAAGTGATTTCAAGAGGTCAATGATTTGAGCTTGAATGGTTACGTCAAGGGCAGTTGTTGGCTCGTCACAGATAAGGACATCAGGACGACAAGCCAAGGCAATGGCAATGACGATACGTTGACGCATCCCACCAGAGTATTGGAAAGGATATTCGTTGAAACGTTTTTCAGCATCAGGAATACCAACCTTGTCCATGTAATCAATGGCCATTTTTTTAGCTTCTTTAGCTGATTTTCCTTGGTGTTTGACAATGACTTCAACAATTTGGCTACCGATAGTCTTAATTGGGTCAAGACTGGTCATAGGATCTTGGAAGATAGTCGCGATCTTAGCTCCACGAATAGGTGCCCAATCTTGGTGACTCTTAAGTTTGGTCAAATCTTGGCCACGATAATCAATAGAACCGCTAGCTACACGACCATTTTCTTCAAGCATCCCTGTGAAAGTCTTAGTCAAAACTGATTTACCTGAACCAGACTCACCAACCAAGGCTAAAACTTCACCTTCAACCAGATCAAGGGAAACTCCTCGAATGGCTGTCAAAACACGGTCACGAACGTCAAATTCCACGACGATATCGCGAGCCGATAATATTACATTTTTATTTTCTGTCATATTGGACTCCTATCTATGCGTACGTGGGTCACTGGCATCCGCCAAGTTTTGACCGACAATAAAGAGAGAGAGGGAAACGAGGATCAAGGTAGTCAATGGAATCCAGAAGAGATAAGCATTGACTGTAACGTTCTGTGCATAGTCTGAAATCAAACGACCAAGACTAGGCGTTGTAACAGGAAGCCCCAAACCAAAGTAAGAAAGGAAGGCTTCGTAAGAGATAAATCCTGGCAAGAGCTGACTAGCCATAGTCACGATAACTGATACAAGTTGTGGCATGATATTTTTAACCACAATCTTAGGAGTTGGTGTTCCCAAAGTACGAGAAGCCAAGTTGTACTCCAAATCACGGTAACGCATGATTTGAATACGGATAGTATAAGCAATACCAATCCAACCTGTGACAGTCATGGCAAAAATCATGTTCCAGAAACCTGCACCCAATGAGTAAGTCAAGACGATAACGACAAGGAGGGCAGGAATGTTTGAGATGATGTTGTAGATTTCCATCATAATCATATCAAAGGTCTTAGAAATCCCCCAAACAGCACCAACGACTAAACCAATAACAACGTTAATGAAGGTAGCGATAACAGCAATAAGGATAGAATTACGAGCTCCAAACCAAACACTGTCAAAGAGAGACTTACCATTACTGTCCGTACCGAACCAGTATTGAGCATTTGGATGCACATAACGTACACTAAAGTCATTAACCTTAGACACGTCATTAAAGTCAAATTTTGAAAACATTGGGTAGATAAAGCTCATCAAAATGATAGCAATCAAGATTCCCAACATGACAGTTGTTGACTTTTTCTTGAAGAACTGACGCATCACCGATTTCCAGTATGAATAGGCCGGCGCATCAATTGTTTCAGAGGCAAAATCATCGCGCTTTACAAATTGGAACTTACTTTTATCAATTGAAGCCATTATTTACCTCCTTTAGATGTCAATTTGATACGTGGGTCAATCATAGTCATAAGGATATCACCCACAAGCAATGAGAAGATGGTGAGGGCTGTGAAAATAAATACAAGACCCACAACCATAGCGTTATTTGAAGCACGGACAGAGTCAATCAACATTTTACCCATACCAGGGTAGGCAAAGATTGTTTCTGTCAAGGTTGCCCCTGTGATAACACTAACGATAGATGCTGGGATCCCTGAAACCAAGGAAACCATAGCATTTTTGAAAATGTGTTTATTCGAAATTTCTTGTTCTGACAACCCTTTGGCACGTGCAAAACGAACGAAGTCTTGTGATTGCAAGTCAATCATATAACGACGAATCCAAATAGCAAGACCTGGTGTTGACAAGAGACCGAGAATAACAGATGGCAAGACGTATGAACGCCAGTCACCTGCACCCAAGATAGGGAAGGAGTCTGGAAGACCAATCTCAGAACCAATCAAACGGATGATATAAACCAAGGCGATGGTTGGTAGTGAAAGCAAGAAAGTCAAGACACCTGTTGACACACTATCAAAGAGTGTGTTTTTAAAGCGTGCCATGTATGATCCCAATGGAATTGCCAAGGCATAAGACAAGACCAAACCAATCAAACCTGCAATAGCAGAACTTGTCACCATTGATGGGTATTGGTAGCGACTCTTGGTAGCTGTGTATGGGTCATTTCCATAGTAAGAACGATCTCTCGCATCAGCCTGACTTGGTGATTTATAAGTACGAGAGTAGATATCTACTGAAGATATCTTCTTACCAGTAGGGAAGTTGACCTCAGAGCTTTGTGTTTGCCCTTGGCCTTGCGTAATAACATCAAGAACACCTTGCTCAGCATAAGTTGGATAAGAGGTACCAAGGTTCATCTTCACAAAGTTTTGGTGAACAAATGGGAACTGACCGTTAAAGTAAAGCAAATATTTATGCTTAGTTCCTGAACCGACAACTGACCAACCGATAGCTGGATCATTTTCAATACGGATGTAACGCTTCAAGTTTGGATTTGTTTTATCTTTAACCCATCCAGTATTGTCAAATTCAAAGAGGTGCGTATAGAAGCCAAACACACGTTCAAGCACTGGCACATCACGTGTTGCATAGAATTGTTTACTTTGCTTGAATTGATGCAAACGCCAGCCATGTCCTAAACTATCCACATATTTTTGGTAAATAGCTTTATTTTCTTTTGTTGGCTTAGTGGTTACCGACTTATCAAGGGAGCTAGCTTTCTCCTGCAACTCCTTGGTGTCATAGTAATCAATGTAACCCATACGTTCATAGATTGTATTTTCATAGTTAGCCTTAGAATCAGCTGTCTTAGCAATCTTGTTGTAGTTAGGGTCCTGTCTGAAAATCAGACGCCTCGGCACCATGGTATAGATAATCGTGTAGGTCAAGGCCGTCACGACAAATATTGACAATAGAGAACGGAGGGTTCTCAATAAAATGTATTTTTTCATGTCTCTTCCTTTAATTCCAAAAGAACTTTCCCAATCTAATGAGAAAGTTCCATCGTCCTTTTATTTAACGTGTTTCTCAAGGTCTTTTTGAGCTTTTTCGTTGGACTTAGACTTTTCTTTAAGCCAGCTTTCACGGGCTTTATCATAGTTTTTCTTAGTGACAACATCTTTTTGAGGCTCAAGGTACTTAAAGTATCTGTCAGAACCCTTAGGTCCCACTTGAGAGTAAGCACCTGAGAATGGTGTCAAACGAGCTACCATTGGAGCAGCACCCTTGTTAACCATAAGTGGCATGAAGAGTGAGCTATCTTCCAACCAAGCTTGTGCCTCTGCATAACGTTCATAACGTACGTTGAGGTCGCTTGTTTCTTTAGCTGCATTATCAACCAAAGCATCAAAGTCTTTAAGACCTACTTGAGCTGCTGCTGCATTGTTAGGATCGTCGAATCCCATGTAAGTTTTTGTGTTCTCACTAGCTGTTGTCTTGAAGATATCAAGGAATGTTGATGGGTCTTCGTAGTCAGGTGCCCAAGCAACTGAAATATTGATATCCCAGTCTTCTGCTGCTGCGTTAGCTGCATACAAAGTACTGTTAAGAAGATCATCTTGAGACATTTGATGAACGTCTACAACCACATTTTCTTTTCCGAGTGTCTTTTCAACAGATTGTTTCAAAGATTGTGCACGTGCTACAGTTGGTTTTGCAGCTTGGTCAACTGGAAGGTCCAAGTGAATTGGGAATTGAACACCTTGTGCTTGGAGAGCTTCCTTAGCTTTATTAAATTCAGTCTTAGCCTTATCAGCGTTGAAGAGACCATCTTGGCTGTCTTTAAGGTTAACACCTGACCACTCGTCACCATATGAAGGCATCTTTTCAGTTACCAAATCACCGAATGACTTGTCACCAGCATAAACAAAATCAGGTTTCACAAGAAGGTTACGAACAGCAAGTGCTGCACCTTTTTCACCATTAAGTTGTGCTGAATAAGCTGTACGGTCAATAGCAAAGTTAACTGATTGACGGAAATCCTTGTTAAGAAGAGCTTTCTTAGTTGAATCTTTTTCAGCATCAGTCTTCTTAGATGTATGGTTGTAAGACTGACGGTCAATATTAACACCAACCCCACCAATATCTGCAGATGGTTGTGTATAGAAGATATTATCTTTATATTGTTTTTCTACTGAATTAAAGTTTGAGCTTGTTGGATATAGACGTGCTTGGCTATAAGCGCCATCAGTGAAATTACGAACAAGCGATTCTTGGTCTGATGCATCATAGAAAGAAAGTTTAATGCCATCGAAGTGGACATTTTTCTTATCCCAGTAGTTTTCATTTTTAGCCAACTCAATAGATGATTTAGCTGTCAACGACTTAAGGATGTATGGACCATTATAAAGGATAGATGATGGATCTGTTGATTTACCAAAGCTATCCCCTTTTGACTTAAGGAACTCTTCATTTACAGGCCAGAAGAGAGAATAAGTCATCTTAGAATTCCAGTAAGGTTCTGGTTGTTTAAGTGTGTACTGAAGAGTGTAATCATCAAGTGCTTTAACGCCAACTTTAGAGAAGTCTTTATCAGTACCATTGAAATAATCAGCAAGACCTACTACAGAATCTTTTGCCAAGTAAATTGACTCTGTCTTTTTATCAGCAGCATGCTTAAGACCTGTTACGAAGTCTTTAGCTGTTACTTCTGCATACTCTTCACCGTCTGAAGTATACCATTTAACTCCTTTACGAAGTTTGTAAGTATAAGTCAAACCATCAGCTGAAACAGTCCAGTCCTTGGCAATAGAAGGTACCAAGTTACCATATTTATCGTTTTCCAAAAGGCCATCGACACCATTTGTCACAGCGTCAGTCGTTGAACCTTTATTGGAAATAAGGTAATCCAATGTCTCAGGATCAGCAGTATAAATATAGTTATAAGTATTGCTTGAAGTGTTTGATTTTGATGAGCAAGCCACTAAAACCCCAACACTTAGAAGGGAAACACCCGCAAGGGCCAACCATTTACTTTTTTTCATAAGCATTCTCCAAAAAATCTTTTTTATATGCCTACATTATACCATAAAAAATAAGATGAGTACAATTTTCAGAATATTTTGTCTTATACTGACTTTCTCACAATTTTACCCCTTACGAACACTATGGATTAGCCCTTTTTGGACAAAAGAAAAAGGCTAACTGCCTTTTTCTCAAGAATATTATTTAACGTGTTTCTCAAGATCTTTTTGAGCTTTTTCGTTAGATGCTTTCTTTTCTTTAAGCCATTTTTCACGACTTTGTTCATATTCTTTCTTAGTAACTACTTTTTCTTGTGGTTTCACATATTTGAAGTAGTCTGATGAGTTCTTATCACCCACTTGCATGCTAGCACCCGTAAATGGTGTCAAGCGTGAAATAACTGGTGCTGCACCGTTACCAACAGTCAATGGAATGACAAGCGAGCTATCTTCCAACCATGCTTGAGCTTGGGCATAGCGATCGTAACGAGCGTTGAGGTCTGTTGTTTCTGAAGCTGCTGAATCAAGCAAGGCATCATAATCTTTAAGACCTACTTGAGCTGCGGCCGCATTGTTTGGATCATCATAACCCATGAAAGTCTTGGTATTTTCACTTGAAGTTGTCTTAAAGATATCAAGGTAAGTTGATGGATCTTGATAGTCTGGACCCCAAACCACACCGTTTGAAATATCCCAGTCTTCTGCTGCCGCATTTGCCGCATTAAGGGTTGCATTTTGCATATCATCAGATGACAACTGGTTGATATCGATAACGACATTTTCACTGCCCAATGATTTTTCAATCGTTTGTTTCAATGATTGAGCTTGAGCAACATTAAGTTTAGAACTTTGATCAACTGGAAGGTCCAAGTGAATTGGGAATTGAACACCTTCACCTTGAAGAGCTTCTTTGGCTTTGGCAAACTCAGTCTTAGCTTTTTCCGCATTGTAGAGACCATCTTGACCATCCGCAAAATTGACACCAGACCATTCATCACCGTAAGTGCTCATCTTGTCTGTCACAAGGTCACCGAAGGTCTTATCACCTGCACTGACAAAATCAGAAGGAACAAAGAGGTTACGTAGAGCAAGAGCTGCCCCATCTTTACCATTTACTTGAGATTGATAAGCTGTACGATCAATAGCGAAGTTGATTGATTGACGGAAGTCTTTGTTTAGAAGAGCCTTCTTAGTTGATGTCTTTTCAGCATCTGTCTTCTTAGCTGAGAATTTATAGCTTTGACGATCAATATTCACACCAATAGCTGCTGTAGACGCACCTGGTGCTGTGTAATAAATATTATCTTTATATTTCTTTTCTACTGACGCATAGTTAGAGCTCATAGGGAAGACACGTGCAATGCTGAGAGCACCATCTGAGAAGCTACGCTCTTGAGCCTCCTGGTCAGAACCATCATAATATGACAATTTGATAGCGTCGAAATGCACGTTCTTCTTATCCCAATAATTCTCATTCTTAGTCAACTCGATAGATGATTTAGCTGTCAAAGATTTAAGAAGGAAAGGACCGTTATAAAGGATAGAGGTTGGGTCTGTTGACTTACCAAAATCTTTTCCTTTATTCTTAAGAAAGTCTTCGTTAACCGGGAAGAGCAAACCATAGGTTGTCTTAGAATTCCAGTATGGTTCTGGTTTTTTAAGGGTATATTGCAATGTGTGATCGTCGATTGCTTTGACACCTACATTTGAGAAATCTTTATTGGCACCAGAGAGGTAGTCAGACAAGCCTGCAATAGAATCTTGTACCAAATAGAGGGCTCCAGCTTTGGAATCAGCCGCATGCTTAAGACCAGTCACAAAGTCCTTAGCAGTCACATCAGCATACTCTTCACCATCTGAAGTGTACCATTTAACACCCTTACGGATTTTATAAGTATAAGTCAGACCATCTTGAGAGACAGACCAATCTTCAGCTACTGAAGGGACAAGATTTCCATATTTATCTGCTTCCATAAGACCATCTACACCGTTTGTCACAGCTGTCTTAGTAGGTCCTGTATTTGAAGTGATGTAATCCAATGATTCTGGATCTGAATTATAAACATAACCATAAGTCGTTCCACTAGTACTTGACTTAGAAGAACAAGCCGCTAAGGCACCTACACTGAGGAGTGCCACACCCGCAAGGGCTAACCATTTGCTTTTTTTCATAAGATTTCTCCAAAAAATAAAATTTTACTCTTTCATTATAGCATAAATAATCAAGAAAAGGAGTCATTATCAGACTATTTTGCACAATTATTGCACCTGATGAAATACGAAAAATTCAGCAGTCCCTTGTGTTTTCTGGATTTCTAGCTACTTTAATCGATTTATTTTTAATCACCAGTCATGCATAAAACAAAAAGGCCTAACACCTTGGTTAAACCTCTGTTTCTAAGTTAAAATTAGCTATTAAGAGCTTGAGCAGCTGTAATAATCGCCAAATTGTAAATATCTTCAGCACTAGCCCCACGAGAAAGGTCGTTAACAGGTTTATTAAGACCTTGTAAGATTGGTCCGATAGCTTCGAACATTCCCAAACGTTGGGCAATCTTATATCCAATGTTACCTGCTTGCAAGCCAGGGAAGACAAAGACATTAGCATGTCCTGCTACGTCACTATCTGGAGCCTTAATAGCTGCTGTTGCTGGAACAAATGCTGCATCGAACTGCAACTCCCCATCAATAGCCAAGTCAGGACGCATTTCTTTAGCAATATTTGTTGCTTGAACAACCCTGTCAACTTTTGGCGATTTAGCAGAACCTTTTGTTGAGAAGCTAAGCATGGCCACTTTAGGATCAATACCAAAAACTTGAGCTGTTTCAGCAGTATTAATTGCAATTTCTGCCAACTCTTGAGCATTTGGTTCAATATTGATAGCACAGTCAGCAAACATCAAGCGATGATCGGTATTTTCACGGTTCATAAGGAAGACACCTGATGTACGAGAAATACCAGGTTTTGTTTTGATAATTTGAAGGGCCGGACGTACCGTATCCGCTGTTGAGTGAATAGCACCTGAAACCATCCCATCAGCAAGACCAAGTTTAACTAGCATAACACCGAAATAGTTGACATCATGAAGCAACTTTTCCGCATCTTCCATTGTCGCTTTCCCTTTACGGATTTCAACAAATTTTTCCTTCATTTCCTCGAAATCTTCATAGGTTTCAGGATTAACAATTGTATAGTTAAAGTCTGCAAAACCAAGATCGTTCAAGATTTTGTGAACCTCTGCTGGGTCTCCCAAAATAATAGGATCAACCAATCCTTCAAATTTCAAACGGGCTGCTGCACGAACCACACGGTCGTCGTTACCCTCAGGGAAAACAATCTTAACACCTTTCCCTAAAATATGTTCACGAAGTTCACCAAATAGACTACGCATAAAAAAATTCCTCAATCAATCTTTTTTAGTTTGTAAATTCATGATAACGATTTCAAAATCATCTGTCAAGGAAGATGCATGGACCATCTCTTTTTTGGTGAAAGGATCAACAAATGCAAGACGGTGACAATGCAAGGCTTGACGCTTAATACCATAGTCTAGGGACCCGCCATAAAGGTCGTCTCCCAAAAGAGGCAAACCTAGGTGGGCAAAGTGCACACGAATCTGGTGCGTACGTCCGGTATGAAGATTGATATCAACCAGTTTAACCCTACCATAATCAGCTACCAAGCGATAGCTAGTGTGGGCATATTTCCCCGATTTATGAACCCGACGTGTAATAATAGAATCTACATCACGCGCAATCGGTGCAATGATTTCACCCTGCTCCTCAAGTTTTGTATCACCTTCAACCAAGGCATAGTAATGCTTCTTAATAGACTTCTGCTGCAACTGTTTATCCATACGCGCGTGGGCATAACCATGCTTAGCAAACAGCATGAGACCAGACGTGTCCTTATCCAGACGTGTCACAATATGCACACGCTGGTTAGGATAATTGTTGCTAACGAAGTGATGTTTAACGAAATTAGCCATGGTATTATCATGGTTAACACTTGGAATACTGGCATAGCCATAAGGTTTATTGATCACCAAGAAGTTATCATCCTCATAGACAATATCCAAGTCAAAAGGGATAGGTTTCAAGGTCTCGTGCGGTGCCTCATCAGGGATTTCAATGGCAACCACATCTCCTTCATGGACAGGATAAGTCGCAAACTGCTCCTCACCATTGACCCAAATATGACCGCCCTCAAACTTAATCTTGGCCAGTAGCCCTTTAGAAATATCGTGCTCCTTCAAAAAGGTCTTAACCCGACAAGAACGCCCTACTGTAAACTCATATCTCATTCTTCCATGTCTCCAATAAAGGAATCACGTACACGTTCCCAGAAACTTGTATGGCTGGCACTAGCCACAAAGGAAATCTTACGTTGGTCAATTGAGAATTCTACCTTTTTCACATTACGGTTGGTATAGGTTTTATTATCAACGGATAGAGTGTAGCTTCCCATTCGGGTAGGATAAACCGTAATCTTCTCATGCTTAGGTACAATAAGGGGACTTCCTAGGGTACGATAAACACGATTATTAAGACTGGCAATCTCAGTCAGTTGCAAGGCTTCAATGGTGGGATGAAGGACCGCACCACCCAAGGATTTATTGTAGGCCGTTGATCCTGTAGGCGTTGACACCGACAGCCCGTCACCACGGAAGCTCTCAAACAAGACATCATTAAGGCAAACATCTGCTGCCATGGTTTTCTCATTACGCTTGATGGCTGCTTCATTGAGGGCAATCGACGTAAAAGAACGACCATCAGCCAGGGTCAATTTGACATTCAAAAGAGGGTAAGAAATCTTTGCACCACTATCTTTTCGAAGCGTCTCGATTAATTGATCCACTTCACTATCCAAATAATCCGTATAAAAGCCTAGATGACCCGTGTGAATCCCTACAAAACGCACACGCGCAAGCTCTTTTTCATACATATGAAAGGCCGATAGCAACATGCCATCACCACCAATTGAGATGACCACATCTGGGTTTTTCTTGGTCAAATAAAAATCAGGATCATCTCGAAAGGCATTAAAAAGTTTCGAGGCAACACGCCTACTTTGGGGTTTGCCATTGGCAATAATAGCTACCTTCATCTCATCCGAAGAGGTCTTCATCTGTGTCATCACTATTTCCTACACTATCCTTCAAAGTTCTATTAATTGGATCAAAAAGCAACTGGGCTTCTCTAATATCATCACGTATCTTCCGCATTTCTTCGTCAAGCTCATAAGCCATGCGGGCCGTAGTTTCCAAGCGAAGTTTAATCTCCTCAGGAAAATTCCCCTGATACTTGTAATTAAGGGAATGTTCAATGGTGGCCCAAAAGTTCATGGCCAAAGTCCTAATCTGAATCTCTGCAAGAATCTCCTTACGACCATCAATGGTGTCAACGGGATAAGAGATAATAACATGATAAGAGCGATAACCCGAATTTTTACGGTTTCTGATATAGTCTCGCTCTGAAACAATAGTCATATCACTACGATGACGAAGCAAAGCCAAAACCTCATCCACATCATCGACAAATTGGACCATGACTCGGAGACCAGCGATATCCTGCATATCTTGAGCCAAATTTTCAATCGAAAGGCCACGAAGGGCGATCTTCTCTTCAATGGAAGCCACTGACTTCACACGTCCCGTCACAAACTCAATGGGCGAGTGACGATTTTGCTTACGAAATTGTTTACGAATGCCTCGGAGCTTGATTTTGAGCTCACCTACGGCCTGAATATAGGGGTCTAGAAATTCTTCCCAATCCATGGTCAAGATAGGACTCCTCCTTGTCAAAAGCTTTAGTTTTTTATAAAATAAATACAATCTGTTATATTATACCACATTTGAAAGCACAAGGGAGGACACACATGAACCATTTAGAGATAGAGTACAAGACTCTACTCACCAAAGACGAGTACAATCGTTTAGCGATGCTTTTCTCCCATGTGACACCTGTTACGCAAACAAACTACTACATCGACACTCCTCAGAGTGACATGAGAAATAAAAAGTTGTCTTTGCGTATTAGGACACTTCCCACTCATGGTGAGCTGACCTTGAAAATCCCTGAAAAAGTCGGGAACATGGAGTACAACGTTACCATGGATTGTGCGGATGCTAAGGCTTTGACTAAGTCGCTGGACTTTCCTGATTGTCAAATCAAATCCATTCTTTTAGAACGTGGGGTTAAACTAGAGGACCTAACCATCCTCGGACATTTGACCACAACTCGTCGCGAGTACCAGACCAACATCGGCCTCATGGCTCTTGATGTCAATGTCTATGCTGATAAGAAAGATTACGAGCTTGAACTAGAAGTTTCGGATGCTGAGAAAGGTAAAGACGACTTTGATGCCTTTCTTAAAGAAAATAACATTGACTTTAAGTACGCCAAGAGTAAGGTTGCACGCTTTGTAGCTACCCTCAAACGAGACAAAGACTAAAATTTAGACAAGGAGTTGGCTCCTTGTTTTTTTATTTTAAACACATGCAGCTTCAAATACCACAAGTATTTAGAACTTCAGAGGATAATAGATTTCTCTAAAAACGCATACAAAGGAATTTTATCTAACAAAGGTTCGGTATTTTTCACTAATATCACACTTTGAAGGCTGAAATTTCTGCTTCTTTTTGCTAAAATAGAACTATCTGTAGTTTTATTACAATAGCCCTAACTGGGCTTAGCATCTTATTTTTTTAAAGGAGTCACCATCGTCATGGTACATCAAAAAGCAAACCCACAATTGAAATTGTTCTCGCTCAGCTCAAACCCAGAAATTGCTGAAAAAATTGCTGAGGCTACTGGATTGCCACTTGGTAAAGTATCTTCACGTCAATTTTCTGACGGTGAAATCATGATCAACATTGAAGAGTCTGTTCGTGGGGACGATATCTATATCATCCAATCTACTAGCAACCCTGTTAACGACCACCTTTGGGAATTGCTCATCATGATTGATGCCTGCAAACGTGCCAGTGCTAACTCTGTCAACGTTGTTATGCCTTACTTTGGTTATGCACGTCAAGACCGTATCGCTGCGTCACGTGAACCAATCACTGCTAAATTGATTGCCAATATGCTAGTTAAAGCTGGTGTCAATCGTCTCTTGACGCTTGACCTTCACGCTGTCCAAGTTCAAGGATTCTTCGATATCCCAGTAGATAACCTCTTCACAATGCCTTTGTTTGCTGAATACTACAACAAAAAAGGATTCACAGGAAGTGATGTTGTCGTTGTTAGCCCTAAAAACTCGGGTGTTAAACGTGCTCGTAGCTTGGCGGACTACCTTGATGCACCAATCGCTATCATTGACTACGCCCAAGATGATTCAGAACGTGAAGAAGGCTACATCATCGGTGAGGTTGAAGGAAAAACAGCAATCTTGGTTGATGATATCCTTAATACTGGTAAAACGTTTGCTGAAGCTGCTAAAATCCTTGAACGTGGTGGCGTTAAAGACATCTATGCAGTAGCTAGTCACGGTCTCTTTGCAGGAGGTGCTGCAGAAGTCCTCAACGCTGCCCCAATTAAAGAAATCTTGGTGACAGATTCAGTTGCAACTAAAGAAAAAGTTCCTACAAACGTTAAATACATTTCAGCAAGTAAGCTAATCGCTAACGCTACTACTCGTATTTTCGAACGTCAACCACTTAGCCCACTCTTTGCTTACACTGCAAACGAGGACTAAGCTATGGTTTATTTGGACAATGCAGCAACAACTCCTTTAAATACTGCTGCTATTTCAGCTATGACACATGTCATGACTGAAACCTTTGGAAATCCATCCAGCCTCCATGCTTACGGTCGACAGGCTTCTAAGGAACTTCGTGAAGCCCGTGAAGAAATGGCCAAATACTTTGAAGTCCCTGCTCGTAAGCTTATTTTCACTTCTGGTGGGACTGAAGGAAACAATACAGCTATCAAAGGTTACGCCCTAGCCAATCAATCTAAAGGTAAGCACCTGATTACAACTGCTATTGAACACCACTCTGTCCTTCACACCATGGCCTACTTGGAAGAGCGTTTTGGTTTTGAAGTAACCTATATTCAACCAAAAAATCAAGTCATTACTGCCCAACAAATCGCTGATGCCTTACGTGACGATACCATTCTAGTTTCTGTTATGTATGCCAATAATGAGACTGGCCAATTACTTCCTATTAAGGAAATTGGTGACTTGCTTGCCAATCACCAAGCTGCCTTTCACGTCGATGCCGTTCAGGTAGCAGGAAAGCTTCCTATTCACCCAGAGGAACTTGGAGCCGATTTTCTCTCTATTAGTGCCCATAAATTCCACGGACCTAAAGGTGTCGGCTTGCTCTACCATAACGATTTGCATTTTGACAACCTACTTCACGGTGGTGAGCAAGAAGAAAAACGCCGTGCCAGTACTGAAAACCTGGTCGGGATTGCAGGTATGACCGCAGCTTACAAACAAGCTAGCGACCACTACCAAGACAATTACCAGCATGTTGAAAAGATTCGTCAGGCCTTTCTAGATTCCCTTACCATTCCTTATGAAATCAATGGTGGAGGACCTAGCCTACCTCACGTCATCAACATCAGTTTTCCTGATAAGGAAAACGGCCCTCTCTTAACCTTGTTAGACCTAGCAGGCTTTGCTGTCTCAACGGGTTCTGCTTGTACTGCTGGAACTGTTGATCCAAGTCATGTCATCCAGGCCCTCTATGGCAAGGATTCTGACAAGCTAAAAACAGCCATTCGCATTAGTTTATCAGAGGAAAATACCGCTGAAGAACTCCAGGCCCTAGCAGAAAAACTTAATCAAATCATAGGAGACTAACATGGCATTTGAAAAAAGCATTCATTTGACTGACTGTAAGTACCGTTACACCATCAGTCCTAATGTCAAAAAATTCACTCTACGTGATACGACTTTTGTGCAAAATAAAATCGGAAACTACGAGTTGCACCGCCTTCTCGAAAAAGTACCTAACTCAGGCGAAGGTTTCCCACTCAAAATCACTATTAACAAAGACTTGACAGGCTTCAAATTGTCTATCACAGACAAATCTGGCCTTCGTAACGTTAATATCTTTAAAAATGAAGATCATCACATCTTGCAAGAAAAATTCTACTTCTTGATGCAGAGTTTGGTTGATCGTAACGTTTTCGAGCAAGAAGAAGTCTAAGTTTTTTCTTACTACATAGAAATAGCCTATCCATGTGATAGGTTTTTTATATCGCCTCATCTACACTATTTTGTTGCAATCTTCACAAACTTTTCTTAAAATATAGGAGAATCATACTAATTAAAGAAAGGAAAGCGATCAATGACATTTGAGAAAAACATCCCAAACGCCAGTGCCAAACGTCTCTCTCTCTACTATCGTATTTTCAAACGATTCCATCGTGAAAATATCGATAAAGCAAGCTCTAAACAAATTGCTGAAGCGATTGGGATTGACCCTGCTACTGTTCGTCGTGACTTCTCCTATTTTGGTGAGCTAGGTCGCCGTGGTTTTGGTTATGACGTAAACAAGCTGATGACATTTTTCGCTGAACTCCTAAATGACAATGCGACTACCAAGGTACTCCTCGTAGGTGTTGGGAATGTTGGGCGTGCCCTCCTCCACTACCGTTTTCAAGAGCGTAACCGCATGCAGCTGGTCATGGCTTTTGATACAGATGATAATGAATTGGTTGGAACTCAAACCGAGGACAAGATTCCTATCTATGGTATTTCCCAGATTAAGGACAAGATTGCCCAAGAAGATATCAAAACAGCCATCCTGACAGTGCCATCAATTAAGGCTCAGGAGGTGGCTGATCTTTTGGTTGATGCCGGAATTGAAGGCATTCTCTGCTTCTCTCCAGTTAACCTCAATCTTCCACGCCATGTGGTGGTCCAATATGTAGACTTGACTAGCGAACTACAAACCCTACTCTATTTCATGAAAGAAGAAGAAAAATCAAGGAGAAACAATGACTAAACCAATTATCGGAATCACTGCCAATGTAAGGCCTAATCCAGCCCATGAAGACATCAACTGGTCCTATGCCCCATCTGGCTTTGTAGAAGGAGTTCAAAGAGCCGGTGGCCTAGCAATCCTACTACCAGTATCCGATCCTTCGGAAGCCAAGACCTACATCTCCATGATTGATAAGCTTATCCTGATCGGTGGGCAAAACGTTGACCCTAAATTCTACAACGAAGAGAACCATGCCAGTGAAGATGACTTCTTCCTCGAACGGGATATCTTTGAAATGGCACTCATCGAGGAAGCCACTAAGCAGAAGAAACCCATCTTTTCAATCTGTCGCGGTACCCAACTCATGAATGTCGCACTAGGTGGTAGCCTCCATCAAGATATTGAGCATCACTGGCAGGACAAGCCATCTGATTACCTCTACCATGAGATGATTGTTGATGAGAACAGTAAGTTGGCAGAAATCTACGGACGTGAAACCTCTATCAACTCCTTCCACCATCAAAGTATCAAACACTTGGCCTCTGACCTTCGTGTCATTGCGCGTGATCCTGAGGACAACACAGTCGAAGCTGTTGAGTCAAATAGTCCAGACCTTCGCTTTCTTGGTGTACAGTGGCACCCAGAGCTTCTCCTAGACAAACGTGAAGAAGACCTCAAACTCTTTGAATACGTCGTTAACGAACTTTAAAAGCAACTGAGACTGCACTCAGTTGCTTTTTCTTGTCTTTATTCCATCGGCTCAATCTAAAGCTCAAAATCCTCCCTCTCCTCACGAAAGGAATAATAGGTCGATTTGCCAACAATCAGATGATCAAGCAGACAAATCCCTAAGTCATCACAGGACCGCTTAATCTTTTGAGTAAAATCAATATCATTACGACTAGGATAGGCTTCCCCCGAAGGATGATTGTGAACCACAATCAAAGACGTTGCCATCAGATGACAGGCATAATGTAAAATCTCACGTGGCTCAGCAATCGAACGACGGACCCCACCAATAAAAACCGTCTTTTGCTGAATAATACGGTTCTGCGTATCCAAATAGATAGCCACCAGATGCTCCTGAGGCTTGTCCCCAATATCCAACATCATACGACGAGCCACCTGCTGACTGGACATAATCTGCTCAGAACGAGACAACTCAGCCTTCTCAATCCGCTTAGCCAACTCCACCATAGCCTTGAGCTCAATAGACTTCACACGCCCAATACCAGGAATCTCCTGAAGCTCATTCAAGGACAAACGAGACAAATCCGCCAAACTCGTCATCCCTTTCAAAATACGATTGGCCATAGATAAGACCGACTCAGACTTGGTCCCTGTCCGCAGCACTATCGCCAACAGCTCCTGGTCCGATAAAACCTCTGCTCCCTTCTGCAAGAGTCGCTCACGAGGCAAAAGCCCCGCCTCCTCAGATACAATACTATACATAAGAAAAACCTCCTACTTACCTATTCGTAAGTGGGAGGGGAAGTTAAACAGCTGAAGATTTTTTTAAACCTAACTTCTTTAACAAGGCTTTTCGATATGCTGAAAATTTACTCTTTAAGGTCAGTGGTTCTGCCACCTGTGACATTTCAATAAGATGAATCTTATACCGTTCTGCAAAAGATATTTCCTCTGAAGTAATAATACGATAATCAATTCCTACATCCCAGGCTTTTCGATAGAAAAGATAAGGGAGAGTATTTTCGTCAAAGTCATAGAAAATATGCTCATCCTTTAGAATAATGTTTTCCAGAAAATCTTTTGACAGCCACATAAAACCTTGAAAAACATGAAGCGAATGATTGATTACTTTTTGACATTCGTTAGTTAATTTAACTGTCTGTTCTTGATTTAAGGCACCAATTGCATCGGTCCAATAAAGTTCTTTTGACAAATCAGCAAAAACAAGTCCAACCTCTGGAAAATGATCAAAGATTGATACTACCTTCTCTTCATCTGAAAGCATATCCACTAGAGCATGTCTTGTAGTTTCATCAACAAGTTTGCCCTCATTTCCAAAGTCTTCTGTGTGAAAATGCCCAACAAAGTCATACTCGCTAAGCTGAGATGCCAAGGATACTAAGGCATGGTAATGATTATCAAATCTTTGAGAGACTAGCTGAAATCTATCTTTATCAAAGCTATTTAATAAGGTGTTCTCAACGATATTTTTATCCAAATGGCTTGATAAAGTGAAATAATAAAAGGCAGATAACTTTTTATCAGAGAAAACTTTTAGTCTCTCAAGGTCACTAATATGTACATGGATAGCCGAATGATAGCCTTTCCCACTTACCGAATGAAATGAGGGTTCGATGATTTTTTCATCTAAAATGACTAAGCTATCTGGCGAATGGTAGCTGTTAAGATGGGACTTAATTAGTGCTACTGGATATGCCGATAGCTTAGTAATATAGTCTAAAAGTAGTCTTCCCTTTTTTTCATTGTCAGTAAATGCTTTTAGTTTAATGAACGGTACCTTATGTTCAAGTGTACTTATCGGTCTATAGTAAGAAAAATCAGGGTGAATTAAGTCTTCTGCCTCTGCATCAATAGTATTAAAGACAGCATCATAACGATACCCCGCCTCAAGAAGAACACTAGTAACCCTAGTTTCATAATTATCAATAACATCTTGAACATCGGTAAAAGTCTTTATAGAAGTCCAAAATTGTTGAAAGGTTTCTGAATCGACAACATGTTTTTTGAAAGATATAAAATAACTTTGCAGATGCTCATCGAAATATTTGGTCTTTCTAAAATTCGTCATCCCCCAAAAATCAACATTCTGTCGTTGTTCAAATCCTTCAACTATGTTAGACAAATCCCAAAGAGGACCAAAGCAAGTATCATTCATGAGTGTAACCGAATCGAAGTCTGTTAAATGTTCGAATCCAACATGAGCCATACCATCTCTCCAAGCTGCAAAATCAAAGCCCAGATTCTCTCTCTGGATAACTTCATCTATGCCAAGCTCTTTGAGAGTTAATGTTGCCGATTCCGTTAGTTGACTATTTGAAATCACAATAAGTTTAGAAAAAAGTGGTCGAAGTTGCTCCAATTGGTAGAGCACATGACCACTTAATTCGTCGTACTTATTATAATGAACATACAATAAGAGACGTTTCATTTATTCTTGAATCTCCCATTTTCCATTTCTCTGAACCATACCAGTTGCAGAATCTTTAGCAGACTTATCATCATCTTCAATATCAGTTCGATTCAAGAGAATAACTGGTGAGTTATCTGAATCAGCAAAAGCAATCATCTGATCGTCCTTATCTCGAACAGAAACCTGAAGCTTAAGCTTAATGTTATTAAGATGGGCAAGACTACATTTATATGTGAGTGTTTTTCTTCCAGAACCACTCGTTTTATTGTCCATGGAATTGTCATTATAAATCCAGATACCACGGTCAATATCTGTCAATGAAAAGGCAATATAGGTCTCAATATCCTCATTGACATCATATGAAATCTCAAATGAAATATCTTGATCAGGACTGATAATATTATCATTCAAGAGTTTTACTTGTAAATCAGTGATTTTAGGATTTTCAACAACAACGTCATCGTTTGAAACCTTTTGACCAGCAGCATTATCAAAGCTATATTGGTTAGCAACTTCATCTGGGTCACCTACAACTTTGACTAAACCATGTTCAATTAAAACTGCTTTATTACAGTATTTTTTAACTGCTGACATGTCATGGGTAACTAAGATAGTTGTCTTTCCAGATTGCTTACGTTCCATGAAATAGTCATTACACTTACGTTGGAAGGCCTCGTCACCTACGGCTAAGACTTCATCCAAGATAAGAATATCACCTTGAGCCTTGATAGCAACTGAAAAGGCTAGACGAACCTGCATACCACTTGAGTAGTTCTTCAACTTTTGATTCATGAAATCATGAAGTTCAGCAAAGTCTACAATGTCATCATACATGGCATCTACTTCTTCTGTTGAAAAACCAAGCATGGCACCATTCATATAGACATTCTCACGACCAGTTAATTCCGGATTAAACCCAACCCCAAGCTCAATGAAAGATACCAGCTTACCATCAATGGTAACCTTACCTTTTTCTGGGACATAAATCTCAGAAATAATTTTTAGAAGTGTTGATTTACCAGAACCATTACGTCCAACAATTCCATAGAAATCACCCTTTTCAACTTCAAATGAAATATCTTTTAAGACATGTTGTTCAGTATACCCTTTAATTCCTTTAAAGCGATTGACTAGAGTCGTTCTCAAACTCTGACTCGCCTCAGTTGGTAATTTAAAATACTTACTTACATGATCTACTTTTACAGCAATATTATTTGACATTATAGAATCTCCGCAAATCGTTTCGCATTTCGATTAAAGACAAGGAAACCAATGATAAAAATCACTACAGGAATCGCATAAGGAACAAAAGCAATCAACTTATTGTTAATAATATCCCATCCTCTTGGGTTAACTGGGTCAATGATAAAATGACGCATATCCTGTAAAATCTGGGCAATCGGATTAAGCATCATAATCTTTGCAACAAACTCTTGATTTCTTTGAAGAAGGTAAGTGATGGAATAGATAATTGGGCTCGCATACATACCAGCTTGAAGTACTACTTCCCAAACTGGACCAATATCACGGTATTTAACAAAGAGTGCTGATAGAATAAAAGCAACTCCCATTGCCATCAATAGCACCTCAATAAAGAGAGGAATGATAACCAAAGTATTGAAACCAATCGGAACATGGTTAATCAAGGCAAATACGAAAACAACCACTAGGTTAATCAAGAAATTAATCGCTGCTCCTAGCACAGATGAGATAACGATTGTTTGCTTTGGAAAGTTAAGCTTACGTAAGAGATCCCCTCGTGAAACAATGGAAAGCATCCCCATATTGGTAGCCTCTGTAAAGAAGCCCCAAAAGATCATAGCCAAAAGCAAGCCTACTGCATAGTGTGGTGTCCCATCATCAAATCTCAAGAAACGAACAAAGACAAGGTACATAATTGTAAACATCATCAAAGGTTTCAAAATAGACCAAAGATAACCAATGAAAGAACCTTGATAACGCAATTTAAAATCCGTTTTAATCAGTTCCTTAAGTAAAATCCTATTTTTCTGACTAAAGAAATTCATTTAGTCCTCCTTATACATGAATTTTGTCAAAATCAAACTCGTAAATACAAAGGTATGAAAAGCCCTGTTTTTACGATAACCATATGTTTTCAAACGATGATAACGCTCTCTTAACCCTTGATCCATAATAGTCACAAAGTTTTCAACCAACTCCCTACTTTTAGTATCCAGTGGCAAAGAAAGAAGGTTTTCTGCCTGACTCTGACTAGCCTTGATCAACTTCCAGTATTTATTAAATAAAGTCTGAGGTCGAATCCAATTCTGCATACGTTTCCGAAGAGTTCTAGCACCTAAAACATTATCTGCGTGCTGACGGTAAAGCTCTGTTGGCTGATCAATATAGACCAGATGACCAAATGCTGAAGCAAGCAAACCTAAATACCAGTCATGCATCAGAAGCTCATTAGGTTCCTCGCCAGTCCATAATTCGGCTAGAGCATGATTAATTAGCGACACACCTCCAGTAACGGTGTTTTCTGTCATTTCTTGAACCAACTTAGTATTAGCATGGTCAGATTGAGTACGAATCATACTCTCATGAAGCACCTCTAAATCTTGGTTCACAACCTTTAAATCCGTGTATACCAAAAGTGGTTTATCAGATGGGTATCTACTCGCTTCCTCAAGCTGAAGAGATAGCTTCTCAGGTAACCAAGTATCATCCTGGTCCGAGAAAAGATAGTAGTCAGATTCTTGATACTTCAAAAGCGTAAAGAAACTCTTTATTACACCTAAATTTTCAGTTTGATCAGGATTGATAAAAGTAATGCGATCATCTTGTAAAGCGAAACGTTTGATAATCTCTCTCGTTTTATCTTTAGATCCATCATCACGAATTAACAAGGTCCAATCCGTATAAGTCTGTTGCTGAATACTCTCTATTTGCTCTGCTAAAAAATTCTCGCCATTATAAGTAGACATGAGAATAGTTACTTTCATGATAAAAATAGCTCCTCGTATTCACCCACGATTTTTTCCCAGGTGTAATTTTCTTTCATATTTGCTTTAGCAGCATTTCCCAAGTCCTCAAATGACACTTGACCATCTACAGAATCGATAAGCTGAGACAAATTCCCATCCTCTTTATTCCAATACAAGGCAGTCTCTTGAGCAACCTGATGGTTAAAGTCTACATTATAGATAAGGTTGAGGTCCGTTTGAGCCAAGGCCTCTAATAAGCCCGGATTCGTTCCACCTACTTCGTGTCCATGAATATAAGCAAAGGCTTGGTTGCGAATATACTTAAGCAAATCCTGATCATAGACAGTACCCACAAACTTCACACGTTTATCTTTATCAAATCCTGTAATCTGTCGTAGTTCATCAAAGTAAGCATTTCCTTCATGATTACAGATAATAACAAGATCACGCTCTGTAGAGGACTTCATAAATTCACGAATCGCAGTTTCGTAATTGTTTTCAGGAACAAATCGACCCAATATCAAATAGTAATCTTTTTCTTGAGTCTGCCATTTCTGATACCAATCTCGAACAGGGTCATCCTCAGTAGTCAAAGTCGTCTTAGATAAATCAGTTCCATAAGCAATGAAAGTCGTGCTAGCCCACGGATAGGTATTTTGAATATAGGTCTCAATACCTCGGTTATCAGAAATAATTAAGTTCGCATACTTTGTCATCTCTTTTTCAGAGTATTTGAGATAGCTTTGAACAGGTTTAGACCACTTAGCACGTTTCCATTCCAAACCGTCAGGATTGACTAGCAAAATCCCACCAACGGACTGAATTTTCTTGGCAAAATGAACAATGAAGGCACCAATGGTGTTTCCTAAAATATAGAAAATTGGGGATTGAATTCCCTCTTTTTTAATAAGTTTCAAGCTATAATTGATAGCCATCATATCGTAAGCTATGACACGCGCAGGACCTAGCTTTGGAGGATTGACCGTAAAACAATCCGCACCCTTATAGTCAAAATGGTTGCCAGTACTTTCGTCAGATAAGCAAGCCACGTGATAACGTATAGCAGGTGATACCTTATGAGAAATCAATTTTTCAACAAATGTCTCGAAACCACCATATTGAGCAGGCAAACCTCTACTACCTATGATAAAAATATCCTTCAAAGTTTACCTCCATTCGTCACATCTCTCAAATACACAGAATTATACATAGTAGCTTTTATTATACCATTTTGGAAGGTATTTTGCATGATTGGACAGAAAGAGTAAAGCAAAAAGGCCCTTCGAAAATGGCCTTTTCATTCTTAATCATAGATAACGAGATTTTACCTTAATTCATCTTTTTAAGCTGAAATAACTTTTTTACAGCAGATTTCACACTCTTCGTTAGTGCTTTTCGGTTGTTTAAAAAATCGATATCTTTCTGATTTACTTTTTTATGACACAATTCATCGTCCTCAAGTTTTTCAGTAATATTAGCATAGACACTCTCTAGAGAGTATCTCTCTTTTAAACTTGGAACAGCTTTTACTGCTTCAAGTTTCTCTTGGTCAAATCCACCAAGGACCTCTGAAATCATGCTAGTTAAGGTATCCAAGTCACCCAAAGGGTAGATATGACCTTGCTCATTCATATACTCGAAGGCTGATTTATGTCCCGCATTATCTGATAAAATCGTTGGAATACCATTTAAAACAGACTCTACATAAACCAGACCAAACGTCTCCATACTCGACGGGAAAACAGCTAAATCCTTATCAGTAATCTCTGACCAAGGATCATCTAAATATCCCATAAATGAAACATTTTTCAAATTATGCTCTACAATATAATCATCACAGAGTTGTTTATAATCCTCATCCCATGCACCTAAAAATACAAGTTCAGTGCCTGCTAGATTAAGCATTTGAAAAGCTTTAATCAACTCAAGCTGATTCTTTCTCTGAGTCAAGCGACCAACTGAAACGATACGATGGTGGTCGTTGGATTCAGTTCCCAGCCCTTCTTTAGGTTCAATTTGAGTATAAGGTGCAAAGGAATAAATCTTCCTATTTGGAAAATACTTTTGTAAATCCTCTGTCAACGCTCCTGTTACAGCAAAAATCTCATCAGAAAACTTGTCTATAAAGTCAAGTTTTTCTTTATAGTAACCAAATTCTCCCTCAGGAAATTCATGAATCAACCAAAAATGTTTGACCTTCTCAAAAGTTGCAGCAAGTGCACCTTGAAACACATTGACTGTATTACTAATAACAAGGTCTACCGTGTTTTCCACAATAATATTTCGAATATCTTTGACATTCTTATTATAAGATTTCACTCGCAAAAAATGATTACCCGGTGAACCACCTGGTGCTTCTTCCCACCACCATTTGACAGCCGAAAGACCATAGGTCTCAATTCCTGCTTTCTGAAGTTCTGCTTGATACTCCTCTTGAGATGGCACCTTGTAATTAGGGAAAACGTTTAACACACGATAACCTTTTTCCACAAGAAATTTCATAAGATTGACTATCGAAATTTCGGCACCATTATCCAGAGTCCCTGTCGGAGAAATAAATAAAATTGTTTTAGTCATAAATTATGCAAATACCCCCCAGTAATGGAAAAGAATCAAATACATAGCGACCAAGAAATTAGCAATTAAAGTCAGGGTTGCTATCTTCAATTTTTTCTGTCGAGATAAATCAATCTTAGCTGTGTTGGCGACTAGTGGCAACAAAAGAATGATAAATGGCGTGAAGTAACGACCTTGAGCACCAACAGATATATTAGCTCCCTGACCAAGAACAACTGGTGTCCACTGCATATACATTACTGTAACAGCAGCTAGAACCTCTAGTAGGAAGAGAATCCAGGATGCATTAGCAAAGTCTTTTGTAAAGAAATCCTTCTTACTTGATAGGAATAAAATAGCAAGAACAACGATATCAATAAATATTAACCAAAGTGGCATTTGCAAAGTAAGGTTACCAAGATAACCGAACATACCAAGCGACAAAATACCATTCAAATTGTCATTCAACTCAGGATTAAAGAGTGTATTACGCAAAACCTCGCCATAATTACGTAGACCGCCCTGATTCTTCATTAAGAATTGCAGAATCACCACGACACCTACTACAAAGAGAAGGTAGAAGACTACTTTATATTTTGAAATAAAGGTCTTAATAGCTTGCACTGGACGATTTAGAAAAGCAAGAACACCTTCAAACTCTAGCGGTACAAATGGAATCAATCCCAACAATAAAACATTATTTGGCTTGGTTGCTAGAAGCAATATTGCTAGACCTATCACCTGGATAATATTACGATTGGTAAAACGTTTAGAATAGGCAAGATTAGTGATAAAACCAAGAGCTAACATCACTTCCAAATAGTTCATCACATCATAAGAAAGTGATGAAGCTTGCTGAACCATAATTGGTAGCAGCGAAATAAACATTAGGGCTGTTTTCCCATACTTGAAATAACGTATTAAAAAGTAAATTCCTAGTATATAGGCCAGTGCATTAAAGATACGCCCCATATAGATAATCATTCCAACTGTGGGACTAATCCAACTTCCAATCGTCATCCCTATCAGCTGTGGAATAAAGGAGATTGTTTTTAAACTCACACCAAATTGAAAAGGTTCTTTACTCATATCAATCTTTTGAGCAAAAATCTGTTTATATTCCGCTAACTTAACCTTATCATTACTTGGAATCTCATCCATCCATTTAAACGATGTCTCGGTTGGTTTATGGAAGGTCTCCCAAGTCATACGCGCGTGGTTTGTTTCATCTGGCACACGATTAATTGGAAATACAAACATAAATGAGAAAATAAAAATCGTCGCTAAGATGAAAAATAAATTTTCAACTTTTATTTGTTTAATTCTGTTCAAAATAAGTCACCATATCATCTTTCTTGCTTAAGGTACAGTTTTCAAGAACAGCCCGATAAGCAGCATCTGCAATTTTCTGTCTTAATTCTGGAGATAAAACCAATGCTTCAAGCTTGTCAAACCACTCTTCATCGGTAGCTAACAATCCTGTTTCACCATCAACAACTGCATCTGAAAAAGCTCCTATCTTACTTGCTACTGTAGGTACCTTCACCAAGGCAGCTTCAATCCACTTAATCTCCGACTTCGCACGGTTAAATATAGAATCCACAAGCGGTGCTAGGTTAATATCAACTTCACTAATCAAGGCAGGTAGTTTGTCCCAATCCACATAATCGTGAGTTACAATTTGATTTTCAAAGGGCTTCATATCTTGCGGAATATCCAAAATCCCGACAATATGTAATTGGACATTGCTATATTTTGTAAGCAATTCTTTAATAGCTGGTTTAATCAATTCAAAATTCTCATTATGACTAATGGAACCAGAGAAATAACCAATCTTAACAATATCGGATGTTTGAGAGTAATCTTTGATGTATTGACTACTAATAGCGATTAAGTCATCAGAAGCCAAGTTTCGATTAAGTAAAACCTTACTTTGATACTTAAACAGCTCCTCCTGCAACTGGTTAGTCGAAGTAATGGCACCATCACAGTTTTCTAGCATATAACCATAATTTCGAACACCTGCATCATAGTTTCCTTTTTCAACCGAATTAAGCCCTTGCGTATAACTCAATTGGTCTGTATAAACCGTATCAAAGACTAAATCATCAATATCAAAGAAGACAGGTTTTCCATATTCCTTAGCTAAATGACAGAGACGCAAAAGTTCAGGTGAGATTGGTGAACGGTAGATAATGATGTGACTAGCGTTTTGAGCCATCGATAGTTGGAAATCAGATAGGTTAACAACTTTGACTGCAAAACCATGCTTACGTAATTGTTCTGCCTTGTTTAAGACACGATAACGGGTACATTGCGGAATAATATTTTCAACTCCATCAATCAATAGAATATATTGATCACGTGGAACCGCCTTAAATTTATTTACAATATCTTCCAGAATCGACACTGGGTAGTCTGTTTCTTCTGCGACAAACTCTAACAAGTCAGGGACTTCTGAATCACGATCCAGACCTTGCCACAAGAACTGGTCTTCATCATAATTTTTCAGAGCCGTGTATTTCACCAAAGGACTACCTGCTTTGAGCATCTTAAGCGGATGGATATACATGGCAGAATCTTCGTATTCTTGCACAACCGCATCATAACGATAACCTAAATCAGCAAAATGCTTGGTAAAACGTGTCTCATGTCGACCAATAGCTTTATCACGAGAATCTGTATCCGTCAAGTGTGTCCAGTACTCATAAAAGTCATCATCGTTTAGCATGAGCTTTTCAATAACTAGGAAATAAGATTGAAGATGCTTAGGAATGTAGCCATAAGGATTCTCCTTAGTAACATCTTCTTGCTCTTCTCCAAAAGAAATTCCCCAGAAATCTAGCTGCTTGTCAGCCATTTCCTGGAATACTTGAGACAAATCTCTCATCGGACCAATGTTAGTATCATTCACCAAGAGGAGCTGGTCGTAATCTTTAAGCTTATCTTTACCAAAGGCAAATATTCCTTCTCTAAAGGCCGCAGTATCATATCCCTTGTTATCACGAGTTAAAACCCTACCATAGGTCTCAAGGGTATTAATATCATCATCGTGAAGCTGTCCATTGACAACTACAATAACATCATCTACCAATGGAGCCAAGGCTTGCAAGAAACGAAATTTGTATTCTTGAAGACGAGCTTCAGACTCAAAAATGACATAAACCAACGCTTTCTTACCATTATACGACAAGGCAGAACGTTGACTATTTCTGAGACGTCGTAACTGGCGAACCTTAAGTGGTGTCATTCGACGACGTAGCTGTATCACTTTGACTTTTAAAGCTCTCAAATAATTTTTAATAGCTTTTGGATTCTTAGCAATTACTCCTGCTGTCTTTATAGGTGTGATAAGGGCATTACCTAAACGATATGACAGTGAACTTCGGATAAGCTCCATCTCTTTATGGACATCTTTCAATTGCTTAGATTGCGTATACTTTCTTCGTTCAAGTTGATCACGTTCTTTTTTCAAGCGATTAACATAGTCTGTCACATTATCGTGATGATTTATCAAATCATCTATACGACTCTCCAAAATCATTAAGTTTTCGCAAACAGCTTGATAGATTTCATGTGGTAACTTATCGAGATACTTCTCGAGAACTTCAAGATAGATTTCATAATGGTAGCGTACGGAATTTCTTTTTGAAATCGAATCTTTTTCAAAAACACGATAATTCAATTTTGTATTAGGTTGGTAAACAGCCTTCGCACCATTATTGATAATAAGGTTCAAGAAAAAATCATAGTCCTCCAGTTTTTTCCCTGAAAGTTTTTCATCATAATAGGTACCCTTTAATATGGCTTTGTTTATTAAAGAACAATTTGAAATATAGTTCGATACCAATAAGCTATGTAATTCAAATTCCTGAGCTTTTAGATAAACTTCATTTTTTTCAAAATTGAATAAATCACAATACACTATATCTGCTTGATGATTGATCGCACATTCATATAATTCTTGTACATAAGTTTCATCCAAAAAATCATCACTATCTACAAATAAAAAATAGTCCCCATTTAAAAGATTAAGTCCCTTATTCCTTGTTCTCACAACACCAATATTCTCATGAGACTCAAATGACGTCACGAAAGGTGACTCTTTCAGAACTTCCTGAATAATCTCTAGGGAATAATCTGTCGAACCATCATCAAGAATAATCAACTCAATATTTCGATAAGTTTGTTTAAAGATACTTCGTAAACATTGTTCAATATATTTTTCATGGTTGTAACATGTTACAACTACTGATATTAAATTAGTCATTTTTCCATCCATTTTTTGTAAGAAAATATAAATTAGTAAATAATAATAACTATTAAATCCAATCTTTCAAAGAAAGAGTATCTTATTTTGAAAGTGTATACCGCTTTAATTATACTATAGTTTGAAGAAAAAATCCCCTTACTACAGGCAAAGAAAAAAGCAGAATAACTCTGCTTTTACTTGATAACTTTGGACCGTTTAAAATGAATATAAACATCATTCAAAAAATAACAAGTAATAATAAATAGACTAAGCATTATAGGTAAATACGTTCTGGTGCTTGAAGCATAAAGCGTAGGTGAAAATGAAATCAGCAAACGCCCAATTAAACCTATCCCGAATAAGTATACAATCCATAACCTATCTGAAACTTTAGAAAGAGCCCATAGAGAATACATCACCATCATAAATAAAACGATATTATAAATCACCGCTCCAAAATATACAACATTGTATTCAAAGGTGCCACTCTCTCTAGCAACTTTACTAACACTAGAAAGTGTAAATAAAATATTTCTCCACTCAAACTTCTGACTTAAAATAGCAAATAGGGTAAAAGATGCCAGAATCAGTGAAATAAAATTCTTTTTATAAAACGACAAAACTACTAAAACTATCAAAAATACAAAAATAAACTCGAAAGATACTGAAAATATACCATCTCCAGTTTCCAAAATTCCTAACCCTATTTTTTGGAGTGGGTTCAAGTGGACAAAATTTGGAAACCAAGATTCCACATTTTTTTCAAACCTCAATGTGTTTCCAGGAGAGAATTTTGCAGAGAGAATTCCTGTCAATGAAACCAACCCATACAATATATTTCTATACCTAAATGTAATAACTTTCCAATCTCTTATTAATTCGAAAACAATCCATAAAAAAGCATAGACTGCTAACTGCTCATTCATAATAGCAAAAACAAAAGATAAGAACGCTATACATTGAACCCACCACTTATCTGAGTAACGATAATACAGAGAGAACAAAAGAAATGATGCTGGAAATACATAATTAATATATGTAGGAATAGAACCTGCGCTTAAAAATTCACTTGCTGGTAAAAAAATAAAAATGAAGAGTCCAGGTATCCAAGGTAAATTAGGACTAAGTTTCTTACTAGGCAAAAGCAAAAAGAAACTTGCAATAATAGACGCTAATATAAATAACTTATCATGTACTGAAAAGAATAATGTTGCAGATTCAATCAGTAACCGGCTACTCCAAGTAAGATAACGATTAATTCCAAATTCAAGGTAATTATAGTGAAATTCCCTTGCATAATTTAAGAATGCTGTCTGATCTCCCACAGGTGTGATTTTGTTATTAATATAATACTGAAAACCATACAGTATAGAAACAACTATGATGTAATAATAAAATCTGCTTTTACTTTTCATTCTCTCACTCTCGTAATAACAACTATAGTTACCCATTCGTCTTCTGACTTTTTACATACTGTTTCATAAGAATATTTGCTATCCATTTTGGCCAAAAGAGTTGGTACATATACAAATCTTCTTTACTACGAGTATTATCAGCAATAGTCTTAGAAGTCTCAGATTCCTCATGAATTCGGTGACACATTAGCTTATCTGACACATAAACAAAACGTCCCTCGTATTCACTAATCTTATACCAAGCATACCAATCAAGGCTGACCTTCATTCCCTCATCAAAATAGAAATTCTTCAATTTTTCAAGGTTATAGGTGACAGCTGGACAACAAATTGGATTACCAAAGGCCATTACGCGGTTACGCCAAAAATGACTACTAGGAAAAAGATTCATTGTTTTTAGCATCAAGGTTTTAATCTTGAGGTTTGTATTTGCAGGGATCTTAAGACCATTTTTTTCTTCAAAATAATCAGAATATCCGATTAGAACATCACTAGTTTTTTCCATCTTGGCCAATACTTTTTCTGCATATCTTGGCTCATAGTAGTCGTCCTGATGGGCGATAGTAGCATATTTTGTTCCTACAAAAGAAATGGCATTATTCCAATCCTTACCAATCCCCCCACCTTGTTTAGTATAAAATGGGATATCATAACGCTGGCAAAGTTCCTTAATCGAATCAAGTGGCGTTGAACTATAACAGATAATTTGAGAATAAAGAGTTTGATTTTTCAAAGATTGAATACAGGCTTCAAGATAATCACTTTCTCCATAAGCGCAAATTACCCAAGTATGATTATCATTCATTCTTTTCCTCTTTCTCTTCTACATGACTTTTTAGAATAGATAATTCCTGAACTAAATGTTTAATCTGCTCTTTTTGTTTCGATAAAGTCATGGTTTGTAGGAAAGCGATGACCAACAAGAAAAAGATAGCAAGCGACAGCAAAAAATTCGAAGTCAGTTCAAATCCAAGTAATCCTGCAAAATAAACTGGAATAACATCAAAAATCGAAATAACAATCATTACCAGACTGATGACAATCCACATGAAGGCCTGTTCAAATAAGATATTGTTCTTATTGATATTTCTAATGACTAGATAAAGGAAAAAGATGGAAGCTACCAACATCACAATAGATAAAACTGACATTATTCACTCTCCCTCATAAAGGCTGCAATAACAATCGACGAACACACTTCAAGCATATATCGAATCGATTTAATTGGCGTAATGGAAGAAACACCACCAGTACGTTCAAACATATTTGCTGGTCGTTCAACAACTCGATATTTACGTTTCAAAATATGAACAATAGTTTCTGGTTCTGGATACTTGATTGGATAACGCTTAGCGAACTGTTTAATAACATCTTTATCAGCCAAACGGTACCCCGAAGTTGTATCTAAAACTCTTTGTCCAGTTGTCCATTTGATAAGGTTGGAAATAACACTAATTCCGAAGCGCCTCATAAAAGTTGTTTGAAATTCAGACTTAACATCACCAACAAAGCGAGAACCAATAACTAGGTCTGCTTCATTTTTTCGAATTGGTTCTAGCAAATCTGACAAGGATTCAATATCATGCTGGCCATCGCCATCAAATTGAACTGCTACATCATAGTCATGCTCTAGTGCATATTTATATCCTGTTTGAACTGCACCGCCAATTCCAAGATTCATCACGAGATTAACCGCATTAAAATGATTATCTTCCAGAATTTGTTTTGTCTTATCTGTTGATCCATCATTGATAACAACATAGTCCAAATCAAAATCAACTTTCTTGCGGTAATTCAAGATACTCGTTACCGTGTCAAAAATACTTTCCTCCTCATTGTAGGCAGGAATTATCATTAAAACTCTCAACTACTTCTCCTTTCCTTTACAGTAAAATATCGAAAACAGTGAAACTAATCTTAAGCGTTCCAAAGTTCTAAAAGCCATTACAGAAATAACTGTTTGAATTCTTTCTCCAGTTATCTCAGATGATAATGGTGTTAAATTTGAATCAAGATTTTCTTTAGAAATCCATTGCTTAATTCTTCTATATTGATCCATAAACGATGAACTTGAAGCTGCTCTTCCAGAAAAGAGTAAGTACCATATGTAATATCGTTTAATAAAATAGCGAATATATTTTGAATCACCAGCAACTTGAAGCAAGTGACTCAAGAAATACACAATATCTATATTCGGATTAAACCCTCTTTGAGATGTGTTTGATATACTCTTCTCATTAAAAAACCAATTATAGCCATTATAATCAATTATTTTAATTCTTTCTGTTAGATTGTAAGCAGTCAAAGTGAAGATAACATCTTCACCTATTGGATAATCAAAGAACTGAATATTATTATCTGTTAAAAACGAAGTTCGATAAATACGTGCCCAAGGTGCAACGACTATATACTTAGACCATTCAGATTGTGTTAAATCTTGTTTAAAAAGCGTCTTTATTTCCTGATTAACACGCTTATAACCACCAAGAACAATATCTAGTTGTTCTTGATCTATTTCATTATAAAAACGCTCTAAATAATCTGAATCAACAAAATCGTCATTATCGATAAATACAATGTACTTTCCATTAGCAAGTTGTATACCCTTATTTCTGGTTTTAGCAACTCCCTCGTTTTCTTTATCAATTACTCGGATAAAATCATTATCAGCTGCATACTTTTTAATAACTTCTAAACTATTATCTGTAGAGCCATCATTTAACAGAATAATCTCAAAATCTGTAAATGATTGATTTAGAAGAGAATCCAGGCATTGTTTAATTCCCTCTTGTGCGTTATATACAGGAATTACGACTGAAACGGTTGGATTAGACATATTATACTTTCTATCTATTATTTTTTATAAAATTTCAGAAGGTGAGAAAATAACCTTGTTGAGATATTAATTCCCAAAATCGAAGCAAAGATACCTGTCATTTTAAATGATTTGTTGTTTATATGACTTGAATTTCTCAACAAATACTTATATTGAATTAACAAATCACGTATTTCTTGGTTAAATAAATATGGCCTAGCGTAAGGAAGAATTGAAATATAAGAAATTGTAAAATAGGTGTTTAGGGCTTTACGTTTAACTTCAGATAATGACTTTTCATCAGATAAACCTCTACTAATTCCCTTAAGAGTATCTAATACATTTCTTTCTTTCACTACATTTGTTAAACTTCCAACTCTGTTCTGACGATACATATACTGAGTGCTATTAATTACAGAAAAACTTTCCATCATCTTCATTATTGATGAACAGTACAAACTATCTTCAGAGACTAAATCTTCAGGAAAACTTAACTCTTTATTAATTAATTCCTTAGAAATACATTTATTCCAATTAGGACCATTGAATAATCCAAAATTAGTAGCTTCGATTAAGTCGTTTAAACGAGAAACTGGAATCTCTTTAATTTCATTATCATAGTAATAACTATAACCAAAAATAACAACATCTACTAGTTGCTTATTTAGTTCACTAGCAACCTGATCTAAAAAGTAGATATCACTCCAAAAATCATCACCATCTAAAAATAAAATATAATCACCAACAACTTCTTTCATCCCTGTATTACGAGCTTTTGAAGCACCTCCATTAGATTGGTGAATTACATTAATTTGTTTAAATTGTAATGACAAATCATCAGCTATTTTACCTGTCTCATCTGTTGAACCATCATTTACAATTATGACTTCATAATTATCATATGTTTGTTTAAGAATACTCTCTACACAGTTTTCTAAATAATCTGCCACATTATATGCTGGAATAATGATAGAAAATTTCATGTCAATTATTTTTTCCTTCTAAAGATTGTATATGGATTTGTTACAAAATAAATTACTAGAGAAGCAAGTAGCCATGCTATCATCGCACAAAGAAATGATAATGAGGCTCCAAAAATTTCAAATTTCGACACTAGAGGCTTGGCAGTTAAGATTGACACAATATAGCCTACAATAAAGGAAATAACTAAAAAATGTTGTTTCCTAAATATTGTCAAAATGTTATCACATACAGTTGAAAAAGTACTTGCAATTCCTCCAAGCAACAAAACAACAAAACTAGTCTGATACTGTTTAAGGTTAGTCCCATATACAATATCCAAAGCTGGAATGGCTATAAAAGCACCAATTAGAAATATTAATGTACAAGTTCCAAATAAAATCTTGAAGAGATTATTCTTGTAAGTGACAAAATGAGAAATCTTCTTTTCTTCTAAAAAGACTGCAAGTTGCGTAATCATCGGTCTAAGAAATACAATCATAAGATTCATTGCAAAAATTGGTGTAAATAAAATACTAAAATCTCGCTGAACACCATTTCCAATCAAACCTTGATTAAAAATATCATTCAAAGCATACTTAGGCTGATTATAAATTGAGACCAACAAAAAAGCATTAATAAATAAAGGTAAGCAATCTTTCAATACATTGATAATATTACTCGGCTTAACACTCATAAGATTTAAGCGATGGAAGAACTTTGAATGAGGGTAATCGAATAGAGCAATAAAAACAAATGAACTAATAGTTTGTGAAATCACGGACCACAATAGATTTTTTGAGATGACTAGAGTTAAAGCAAATACAATTGTTGAAATAGTATTTCTCAAAAACAGTGATTTCCCGGCAATATCCAAACGTTCCTTCTGTTGAAATAATCCTTGAAAAACATCCGATAAAGCTTCACTAACACGGAAAAAAGATACCCAAAAAATTATCCCTATATTTGAGTGAGTATTAGTATTAAAAATTAAATACGTCACTAAAAGAAGAACCATTGCAACGTTTGAAATAATCCTTGTTACGAAATAAGTATCAAAAGAATACTTCTCTCTTATATCTGTTGCTTGGAAATCTCTAACTTGAAAACTTGCTACAATAACAAAGAGATTCGCAATCGCATAGGCAAAACTATAGGTATCCGCTGAAGCACTATTTAAAGCACGTGTAACAATAAAAAGAAGTATAACTGAAACAGCAGCTGAAGACATACTTCCTAAAATATTCCAGAAAAATACCTTTTGGGCAGTTACTTTTTTCAATTATTTCACTCTCTTTCGATAACTATATTCCATTAATTATATCATATTCTCAATGAAAAAAGAGAGAACAGCATGACACACGTTCTCTCTTTTAACTTAAAAAGCTCATTAAGTATTCTTATTTCACTTCTTGTTTGTAAAACTCTTTCAAAGCATCTTGCCATGTTGGGATGACAAACCCTGTAGCCTTAGCCTTAGCCAAACTCATTGTTGAGTTAAGTGGACGTTTAGCTTTAGCTGGGAATTGGCTTGAATCAACAGGTTTCACTTCAACATCAGTATCTTTAAGGATTTCAACCGCAAAGTCATACCAAGTTGTATCTTCTGCTGCATCATTTGACAAGTGATAGTAACCATATTCCTTACGGTTTTCAGCCAAATAAGTCATAAATTCTGCCAAAGTACGTGTCCAAGTTGGACGACCATGTTGGTCATTAACAACTGTAAGTGTCTTATGAGTCTTGGCAAGATTTTGCATGGTGAAGACAAAGTTCTTACCATAGTTACCGAACACCCAAGCTGTACGGATAATGTAGTAGCTTGAAACATGTTTTTCAACTAACTCTTCACCCATACGTTTTGTACGACCGTACTCTGTCTGTGGATCTGGTTTGTCATCAACTTCCCACTCTTGACCGACTGGTTTTTCACCATCGAAAACGTAGTCTGTTGAAATATAAACTAGCGTTGCACCATGTTTTTCAGCAGCCTTAGCGACATTTTCAGTACCTGTCACGTTGATAGCATAGTCAAGCTCTTTACCTTCATCTTCAGCAGCATCAACAGCTGTGTAAGCAGCACAGTGATAAACCAAGGTTGGTTTTACTTCCGCAAAAACTTCATCTACTTTGGCAGCATCTGTGATGTCCATTTCTGCCACATCTACTGCTACATATTCTTCGTTACGTTCGTCAAGAAGGTGACGAAGCTCAGTTCCGAGTTGCCCATTTGCACCTGTTACTAGAATCATATTTTTCTCCTTGTAATTTTCATTAATAGCACTTTAATTTTATCAAAAAAAGCAGAAAAAATCTGCTTTCATAAAATATAATTTATCATTTCATCACGACAAAAAGTTCATTATCTTTGGTATAAACATTATACATTTTGGTTGTTTCTAATTGTTTATACTCTGAATTTACTGTAGTTGCATCAAATGGTCTAAAATCAACATTTAATTTTGTGATTGCATTAAATCTCATAGTCATATCCCACGAAACATTAGTATTAGGCATAATTAAACTACTAATCATTGGATAGACCAAGGTCGCATTTTCATAAATAGGGGAATTAGCAACAAAACGATTAATATTGACCACATTATTGTTATCATTCAGATACTTGTTCAAACTATTTCCTAGCATAGCACTTTGTACTTCAAGTGTATTATTTTGTTGTTTTAAATTGCTTACATAAATAAATGAAAAAGCAAGGAAATAAAAGATAAGTAAACTAGAAAATACAGATTTTAAAATATTAATAATCTGGTTTCGATTAGTTATTCCTAAAGAAATAACTAACACAATGGACGCAAAGATTCCCAATCCATATTCATATCTGGGTCTCAACAAATAAAATTGTTCTGAAAGTATTAAGTAACTTCCATAACTCAAAATACTTCCTAAACCTAACCAAGCAAACGTAAAAGCTAACGCTACAATTTTCTTTTGCCTACTGCTACTAACTATATTAAACACTAATAAGATAAGTATTACTAGGAATAAAAGAATCCAAACTTTCGAGCTTTGAAGATAAATATTTTTCAGATAACCTTTAGCATTCGCAAGCATAATACTAGGAAGATGTAATAAACTTGGTATTTTTCCTTGATCAGCAAAAATTGGTGGCTTGATAGTAATTTGTATTTTATATAAAGCCATGCCCCCAACATAGGATAAAACTGAACAGATTAAACTCTTTATATTCAATTTACCGCTGTAAACTACCTCTAAAAAGAGCAGTGTGAGCGTCATTAGAATATATATTCCCGATGATGCTTGGTATGAATTACACATAAGATAAATACATACAACTGAACATACGCTAAATAATTTTCTAGACTCCCAGAAGATAAAAGGAAGTATTGACACTAAAATACTTAGTGACATAAATGGGTTGTCAAACCTAAAGCTCAAAGGCTCTAAAAACCAAGGATTTATTCCAATTACAGTTGAAGCTAGGGCTAAAACTGGAGTAACCTTTTTCGATGGAAACAGTACAAACAATAATATCGTGCTTGCAAATGTTAATATGAAGGCTGTGATAATATTTGTAGTCAGCCCAGGATCCGTTAAATGAGCACCACCTTGAATAAGACGTGCTGAGAATTCACTCAAATATCTAGAGTAATGTTCAGAAAATCCTGTATAACCCAGAATTTGACGGCCTATATCATCAATGTACGGATACTCAGCTAAGCTGATGTTTATGTTAACTAAAAGATAAACACCTAAGATAAGAGATAAAACAAATTTATTTCTCTTGATATAATCCTTTAAGTTATGAAACACTCCTAAAAACTCTCCACTCATTCCTTCACCCTTTTTCCTTAACAATATAAACCGGTCGTTTCTTGGTTTCTAGGAAAATCTTTGAGATGTAGTTCCCGATGATTCCCAAGGCTAAGAGTTGGATTCCTCCGATAAAGAGGATGATTGAGACAAGGCTTGCCCAGCCTGCAACACTCCCACCTATAGTTAGTTTTCGGATAACGACAAAGACAATTCCAACCAAAGAGATTAAGAATGAGAAGGTTCCTGCCCATGTGGCAAGCTTCAACGGTACTTCGGAGAAGTTGATAAAGCCATCAAGTGAATAGCTCAATAGGCTCCAGAAAGACCATGAGGTTTCTCCTGCCACACGTTCACGATTTTCATAAGAGACGTAGGCCACATCAAAGCCGACCCAAGAAAAGAGCCCTTTTGAAAAGCGATTCACTTCCTTAAGCTCAAGGATGGCGTCAACAACCTGACGCGTCATCAAACGGAAATCACGTGCCCCGTCTACCATTTCTGTGTCAGAAACTTTATTAATCAACCAATAGAAGACCTTAGCAAAGAGTGAACGAATAGGTGGCTCACCCTTGCGGTCTGCACGTCGTGTCCCGACAACGTCGTAACCTTCTTGTATTTTGGCATACATCTCGATAAGAAGTTCAGGTGGATCCTGAAGATCGGCGTCCATCACTGTGACGTAGTCGCCTTGGGCTGCCTCAAGTCCAGCAAGTAAGCCTGCTTCCTTCCCGAAATTACGAGAGAAAGAGAGATAGTGGACATTCTCAAATTGTTTTGAAACCTCTCTCAAAACCTCTAAGGTGCGATCTTTTGAACCGTCATTGACAAAATAATAGTTGAAAGTCAACTGATTGGCCATTTGTCGTTCAACTGCCTGACAAGCCTCTAAAAAAGGATGGATGGTCTCTTCCTCGTTATAACAAGGAACAACGATAGCCAGTGTTTTCATAAGCCTTCTCCTAACGAATACCTAGGGCGATACGGGCATAGCGGCTCATCTTTTCGATAGTCCATGCTGGTGTCCAGACTAACTTGACCTCAGTCTTAGTGACTTCAGG
Organism: Streptococcus sp. CCH5-D3; assembly: GCF_001556435.1. Classification (NCBI taxonomy): domain Bacteria; kingdom Bacillati; phylum Bacillota; class Bacilli; order Lactobacillales; family Streptococcaceae; genus Streptococcus; species Streptococcus sp. CCH5-D3. Next base: position 16,053 of record NZ_LSIW01000077.1, on the reverse strand, counting down.
CACTTCTTTCATAGCGTCATAAATTTGGTCTGTCAAAAGATCTGCCAAAGGACAGCCCATAGTCGTCAAGGTCATATCGATTTCAGTATAGCCATCTTGCTGGAAACGGATATCGTAAATAAGGCCAAGGTTGACAATATCAATCCCCAACTCAGGGTCAATAACCATTTCTAAGGCTTCCAAGATACGATCCTTGATTTTTTCAATTTCTGCTTCAGTGTATTTTACTTCAGACATAGCTTTTCCTCCAAAATCAGGGCCTAATAATCAGGCCCCTTCCATTTACTATCTTAGTCTTCAATAAAGTCTTTAAGTTGTTTACTACGGCTTGGGTGGCGCAATTTACGAAGGGCTTTAGCTTCAATCTGACGAATACGTTCACGAGTGACGTTGAAGACTTTACCAACATCTTCCAAAGTACGCATCTTGCCATCATCAAGACCGAAACGGAGACGAAGAACATTTTCTTCACGGTCTGTAAGGGTATCAAGCACTTCGTCCAATTGTTCACGAAGAACCACACGAGTTGTGTAATCTACTGGATTTTCGATAACTTCATCCTCGATAAAGTCACCCAAATGGCTATCATCTTCTTCACCGATAGGTGTTTCTAGAGAAACTGGCTCTTGAGCAATCTTAAGGATTTCACGAACCTTATCTGGAGTCATATCCATACGTTCAGCGATTTGCTCAGGAGTTGGATCTTGTCCCAACTCTTGCAAGAGGTTACGTTGCTCACGCACCAATTTATTAATAGTTTCAACCATGTGAACTGGGATACGGATGGTACGTGCTTGGTCTGCGATAGCACGAGTGATTGCTTGACGGATCCACCATGTCGCATAAGTTGAGAATTTGAAACCTTTAGAGTAGTCAAATTTATCAACGGCTTTCATAAGCCCCATGTTACCTTCTTGAATCAAGTCCAAGAACTGCATACCACGTCCCACATAACGTTTAGCGATTGAGACTACCAAACGAAGGTTGGCTTCTGCCAAACGTTGTTTAGCTTCCAAGTCACCATTTTCAACAGCGATAGCCAATTCTTTTTCCTCTTCGTTACTCAAGAGAGGCACTACCCCAATCTCTTTGAGGTACATACGAACAGGGTCATTGACCTTAGCTGAGTTTGAACCAAGAAGCTCCTCGTCTGTCAACTCTTCTGGTTTTGGGGCTTCAACAACATATTTAGATGAAGGATTTCCGTCCTTATCAGTGATAGAGATACCACCGTCTGTCAAACGTTCCAAAAGGTCATCAATCCCATCAGCATCAAGAACAAATGGGATAACTAGTTTTTCTGTGACTTCATCATCAATTGCTGTACCAGCTTTTTTGTGGTTACGAATGAAATCAGCGACTTGAACGTTAAATGCTGTATTTTGTTTTTTCTTTGCCATGTGTTACTCCATATCTCGTTTTTGGGCGATGAGCATCTGCAGGGCTTCCACCGCTGCATCCACATCACCGTGGTTACTTGATTCTCTTATTTGTTTACTTTGCTTACGAAAGTCCTGTTCCCTCAAAAAATGATTTCTACGCTCTTCGATAGCCTGAACTTCTTCAAGACTAGTTTCAGGTGGTAAAATCTCCTCTAAAACCTGATAATAGGCTGTTTGCACCTCTTGAGAAAGTAGAGACAAAGCTACGGTATCAATCTGACCATCTTGTTTCAGAATATGATAAAGCTCCTCTAACTCAGGTGTTTGGAAGAAAAACTCCTCTCTCATGCGATAGTCATTCAAAATCATAGGATGATTAAGCATACGATGGAAGAGTTGATTTTCCGCCCGACGAAGACCTGTAATCTTAGGTGTAGAAGGTAGTTTGACCGTTCCTCTGAATCCTGACGCTGAAGACTCATAAGCACTATTACTAGCAGCCGATAATTGAGCCGTCTGCTGATTCCTCATGGTCAACCGTTCATTATTGACCGCTTGCTCGACTTGAAAAAAATCAAAGTCTGGCAAAAGGTCAGCCACCTTAGAAATGTAGGAATTTTGTGCCGTCACAGAAGGTGACTTGGCAATAATCTTAGCAATCTGCTCAACATAGGCAATCTCTGCTTGAAGATTGTCTACATTAGCAGGTTTTAGCTGCCCAATCCAAAATTCCACATCTGAAATGCGGGACTCGACCAAAAGTTTCCCCAAAGCCTCTTCGGATGTTTTCTGTAGATATTCATCAGGGTCCATATTGTCTGGAATTTTAACAATATCGACTTGAAAATCCGATAAAAGCTCAAGAGACTTGGCGATTGCATTTTGCCCAGCCTTATCACCATCATAGGTCAGAACAATTTTCTTGGTTAACTTACGAAGACGATTAACATGCTCAGGGGTCAACGCCGTCCCCATAGAAGCCACAGCATTAACATGCCCAGCCCTATAGGCAGCAATGACATCCATAAATCCCTCCATCAGATAGACCTCATGGGTCTTCTGAATCACCGGTTTAGCCTGATCGAGGTGATAAAGTTCATAAGACTTATTGAAAATACGGGTAGCCCTTGTATTTTTGTACTTGGCTTGTCCTTTTTCAATATCGTCCTTAGTCCAAACACGCCCTGAAAAACCGATAGTCTTTCCAAACTCATTTTTAAGCGGAAACATGATTCGATTTTTAAAAGTATCGAAAAGACGATTACTTTCAGAAAGATTAAAAAGACCTGATTCTGTCAGCACCTCTTCATCATATTTTTTTGATACAGACTGATAGAGATAATCTGGTTCGTCAGGGGCTAGACCAATCTGGAAGGTCTTAAGTAAATCGTCAGTCATACCACGCTCATAGAGGTAGGCACGTGCTGCTTCTCCTATCTTGGTCGTCATCAGAACAGCGTGATAAAACTTAAGCGCATCCTCATGAAGATCATAGAAGGCTTGATTAGGAGAATTCTGCTGCTGAGCCTGTCTTGGTGCGTCTATCGTAACTGCAATACCTAAGCGGTCTGCCAGAACCTTGACACTTTCTTGGAAAGAAATCTGACGGTATTCCTCTAAAAATTTGAAGACATCCCCAGACTTTCCACAACCAAAACAATGGTAAAACTGTCTGTCCTCAATAACATTAAATGAGGGGGTTTTCTCCTTATGGAAGGGGCAGAGACCCAGGTAATTGCGACCTGCACGATTAAGACTGACAACTTCGCCAATCACGTCGACGATGTTGGTACTGCTCTTAATATCTTCTATTAAAGCTTTATCAATCACCATCTAATCGCCCCCTATCTTACCATAATTGCATTACCCCTAATTATAACACGATGAAAAATGAAAGTAAAATAAAATTGATTTTTCATGAGCAAATACCTTGTCAAGATTTACAAAATCAGATAAACTATTAAAAGTAAATAAAAGAAAGGATTCATTGTCAAAATGATTAAAGAACTTAAAGACTTTTTGTTCAAGGGTAACGTCCTTGATCTTGCTGTAGCTGTTGTTATGGGGGCTGCTTTCAACGCTATCATCACTTCACTTGTAAGTGATATCATCACTCCACTTATCCTTAACCCAGTTGTTAAGGCTGCTAACGTTGAAAACCTCTCTAAATTGTCATGGAACGGTATCGCATACGGTAGCTTCTTGAGCGCAGTTATCAACTTCATCATCGTTGGTACTACTCTCTTCTTCGTTGTTAAAGCTGCTAGCAAAGCAACAGCTCTTAGCAAAAAAGAAGCTGAGGATGCTGCTGAAGCAGCAGGTCCATCACAAGAAGAATTGCTTGCTGAAATCCGCGATCTTCTTGCAAACAAATAATCTTTATTTGTTCAACTAAAGACATATGAAACTCAAGACGTCTGAAATCTCAGACGTCTTATTTTTTTGTACCTCAGGACTACTAACTGACTTATTTATTCGATGAAAAGAAAAAAACTTGAGTCTTCTCAAGTTTTTTTCTGTTAATTTCATTCTTAATTAGAATTTTTTACGTTTGCGAGCTGCCTCTGATTTACGTTTACGTTTTACAGAAGGTTTTTCGTAATGTTCACGTTTACGAGCCTCTTGAAGAGTACCAGCTTTAGTCACAGAACGTTTGAAACGACGAAGAGCGTCGTCAAGTGATTCGTTTTTACGTACTACTGTTTTTGACATTGAATTCACCTCCTCAAGATAATGTAACATTTTACACGTTCTATTCAAGTATACAAGACTCGCCTTTTTCTGTCAAGAAATATATTTAAGTTTAGGAATTTTTGCTATTACAGTTGACTTCTAAGTCTACTAAAACTATCCAAGTTTTTTCCTATACAAAAACTAGAGGAGGCATCTCCCCTAGCTACTGATTTATTCAACTGCTGTGTATTTAGAAGCATCCTTGATGTACTCGTCGTAAGTACCATCTGCTTTCAATTTCTTGACGACTTTGTTGACTACTTCTTTCAATCTTTCGTTGCCTTTAGCCATAGCGACTGCTTTTGCATCGCCATCATCAACTTTGAGGGCAACGCTTGCCAAAGCCAAATCTGAATTTTGTGCCACGTAACCTTCTGCTACTGGTTTTTCAAGGTCAACAGCATCAACTTGGCCAGATTTCACCTCGTTAATCGCCTCACCCATTGCTGTAAGTGATACGACTGTTGAATCTTTCAATTGTTTCTTAGCAAGGCCTTCTTCAATGGTACCTTTTTGAACTGCTACTTTCTTACCTTTGAAAGCATCAAGACTTGAGTAAGTAGACTCTTGATCTTTGCGAACGATGATAGCATTTTGTGTTTCGTAGTAAGGATATGAGAAATCAAAGGTTTTCTTACGTTCGTCTGTTACTGAGATACCTGAAATAGCAAGATCAGCCTTACCTGATTGAAGGCTAGAAAGGACATTGTCAAAGCTCATTGTTGTAACTTCAAGCTTAACACCGAGTTCATCAGCGATAGCTTGTGCCAACTTGATATCTGAACCAACTACTTGGTCTTTACCATCTACCAAAGTTTTGAACTCAAATGGAGCATAGTCTGGGCTGACAGCCACGACAAGTTTTTTATTTTCTTTAATGGATAAGTAAGCATCCTTTTTTGACCCACAAGCTACTAAAGTCACAGTAGCAAGGAGAGCCATAGCCCCAAGGAAAAGTTTTTTCATTTTCATAAGAAACTCCTGTATAAATATAATTTTTCGCTTGTTATTTTACTTAAAATTAGTAGCATTGTCAACATTTATTAAGAAATTGCGACAATTTTTCTAAGCCCTTTTGAAGAACTTCCTTGTCACAGCAATAACCGATGCGGACATGAGACTCCTTGTCAAAACGGTTACCTGGAACCACAAGAACACCATAGTCCTGAAGAAGCTCCAAAGCAAAATCTTCGATAGGACGATTCACATCTAGTTTGACGAAAGATGTGGAAACACTGGCAGGTCTAATCCATGACGCCTTAGGTTCCTTAGCAATCCATTCATCCATAAGAGCTAGATTTTCCTCTACAATCTGACGATTACGCTCTAGGATGGCTTCTTTATTTTCCAAGACAAGGGTAGCCACCATATCATCAAAGACACCCGCACAAATCATCGTGTAGTCACGGTAGTCACGCAGAATGTCCGCCACCTCTGTGTTAGAAGCAACCCAACCCACACGAATACCAGGAATGGAATAGGTCTTTGACAGACTATTGACGGCAATGCCCCTTTCATACAAATCCACAATAGAAGGCGTAGGCTGGTCAAAACTGAGATAGACCTCATCTGAGAAGATATAGGCGTCTACTTCTTTAGCGATAGCCACCAGCTCCTCGAGGTAAGCAGCGTCCATAAGGGCACCGGTAGGATTGTTGGCGTTGTTAATACAGATCATCTTGGTATTAGGGCGAATCAGACGACGGAGTTGGTCCAAATCAGGCAACCAGCCCTTGTCCTCTTCAACCTCCCAGAGATCCACGTCTGCCCCTAGCGACTTAGGAATGTCATAGAGCTGTTGATAGGTCGGATACATGGAAATGACATGGTCGTCAGGCTCAATAAGAGCGTAAAGAGCTAGCATCGTCGCTCCTGTAGCCCCATTGGTTTGGAGGATATTATCAACCGGCATGTTCTTGTATAAGCTAGCCACTTGAGTCTTGAACTCTGGTGACCCCTCAATCCAGCCGTAATCCATCTTTTTCTTTAGTAGTTGGGCAAAAAAGGCGTCCTTATCAAGGCCTGACAGGTCAAATAATTCTTCCATTGTGAGGGCCTTAATTGAAACTCCTGCGATATCATATATGGCAGATTTTTCATGGACATTAAGCCATTCTTCAACACCAAAACGTGGTAGCTTCATAGTTTCTCCTTGCTTTTCTTAAGCACTCTATACGATGTCATTTGTCTATTTTGACAGACTTACCTACTTTGATAATAACTGTTTTTAGCAGAGAATTCAATAAAAAATGGGGTATTGCCCCATTTAGATTTAAGAATTTTTGGCGACTCCCCTTGAGTGAGCAAAGCCAACACCAAACGAGACTTTCCGTCGTTGATGAAAGCACCTGAAATTGACTCGTTTCGGGTGCTCAGAAGTTTTAAATTTACTTACTTTGTTTGTAGGTTGATGCTTCTTTTAACCATTGGTCAAATTTTCCAGAGTCCTTAGTCTCTTTGATGACGGCATTGATTTCTTTAAGCAAGTCATCCGAACCTTTACGTGTTGCGACGGCATAAGCATCTGTGCCATCTGACTTGAGATTAAAGTTGGCAAGGGTTAAATCATCATTTTGAGCGATATAACCTTCTGCAATGGCCTTCTCAAGTACAACTGCTTGAAGCTGTCCTGACTTGAGTTCGTTAATCATTTCACCATTCGAAGCTAGTGATACGACACTTGCCTTAGGGATTTGTTTCTTAGCAACGGTTTCTTGGACAGACCCTTTTTGCGTACCGACAGTTTGTTTTGCGAGACTATCAGTGCTTGTGTAGTCATTTACCTTGTCTTTTTTGACAATCACTACATTTTCTGACGTATAGTAGCTATCTGAAAAATCATAAACTTTCTTACGTTCGTCTGTCACCGAAATCCCAGCAATGGCGATATCAGCTTTACCACTTTGCACATTAGCAAGAACATTATCAAAAGACATCACGGAAAATTCAACCTTTACACCAAGTTTTTCACCGATAGCTTTGGCCAACTCGATATCTGCTCCAACCAGCGTATCTTTGCCGTTAACCAATGATTTGAACTCAAAAGGCGCAAATTCAGATTCTGTTGCCACGACAATTTTCTTCTTTTCCTTAATCGTTTTGGGACTTACTCCCTGACTTCCGCTACAAGCAACTAGAAAGCACGTGGCGACTAGAGCTGTAAGGATAAACCAAAATTTCTTCATATAATAACCCCTTATTTAGTAGAGCTCTTAAGTGAAAGAGCATAGGCATCTTTAACATAGCTGTCAATCTTACCTTCTTTTTTGAGTTTAGCGATAACCTTATTAACCTTTGCTTTTAGCTTATCGCTTCCTTTAGGCATTGCGACGGCATAGGCATCTTTTGAATCAGACTTGAGCGTAATGTCTGACACAGCTAAGTCACTGTTTTGGTCTACATAACCTTGTGCAATGGCTTTTTCAAGAACCACTCCTTCAACTTGACCAGATTTCAATTCATTGATAGCTTCACCAGGTTGTGCCAAGGATACCACATTAGCATCTGACAAGTTGGCTTTGGCGATACTTTCTTGAATAGAACCTTTTTGAACGGCTACAGATTTTTTAGCAAAATCACCGGTTTGTTTGTAAGTTCCTGTCGCATCTTTTTTGACAACAAGAACCGTTTCAGACTCATAGTAGGTATCTGAGAAATCAAAGATTTTTTGACGTTCTTCAGTGGCTGAGATTCCGGAAATGGCGATGTCTGCCTTACCAGATTGAACATTGGCTAAGACATTATCAAAAGACATTTCAGAGAATTTAACTTTTACACCAAGCTCATCTGCAATGGCCTTAGCAATTTCAACATCTGCCCCAACAATCGTATCCTTACCATTTTGGATTGTCTTGAATTCAAAAGGAGCAAAGTGTGGATTAAGAGCAACTGTCAAAGTTCCTTTATCTTGTACCTTTTCCAAAGTGTCCTTCGACGAAGAACAAGCTGCTAAAGTCGTCAAAGCAAAGATCCCTGCAAATCCCAACAAAAGTTTTTTCCATGTTTTCATAATCAATCTCTTTTCTATATTTATTAACTTATGTAAGTATAATAATGTATTATTATGCATTTGTCAATGAAAAAATGAACTTTTATTGATTAAAGTTTTCATTTTTATTAATTTTATCGTCATTACAAAATCTAAAAATTACTTATTTAAAGCTCTCCTATCTGATTTTAACGACAAAAAAACTATTCATTCATTTGAATAAATAGTTCATATTCTTACCAAAATTCTCGGATAAAGTCATTTTCGAGTCGCTCCCGATAGAAAAGTTCTGAGAGATTGTCTTCTTCAAAGACACGTAGCAGATTGAGCATGTCATAAGCTAAATCCATATTAGCTACCTCCTCTCGAGCAACCCAACGAACTTCGCCTTCCTCTGTTGAATGGATTTTTCCTTCAAAATCCGAAGTTCTATAAAGGAATACTAGATAACGCTCATCATCTGTCGTGTAAAAATGCTTCATACCAACTAATTTAGGGTTTTTGATGGTCAAGCCAGTTTCTTCTTCAACCTCACGGATAACTGATTCTACCAGACCTTCATGTGCTTCGATATGGCCACCGGGTAGGGCTGCTCCCGACCAGTAATAACGCTTTGGATCGCGGATTTGCATGACGATATTTCCACGGCCATCTTCGATGAGACACATATTGGTTAAAATAGTTGCTTGTGAACGTGACATATATTTCCTTTCTTACTTATAATGCCTAAGTGATGTAACTAGCCTTAATCCATACTCTTCAGCTCAAGAACCATATCACGGATTTGAGCCGCCAATTCAAAGTCAAGCAGTTCTGCTGCTTCGTGCATTTGTTTTTGAAGTTTCTTGATGGCTTCTTGGCGTTCTTTCTTGTTCATGGCACTGTAGTCCACAGTATCCTCTGCTACTTCTGCTTCATTAGCCTTGGTAATCGAAATAAGGTCACGAATTTCTTTCTTAATCGTTTGTGGAACAATGCCATGCTCCTTATTATAGGCCATCTGGATTTCACGGCGACGAGCCGTTTCATCCATGGCCTTCTGCATAGACTCTGTAATCTTATCCGCATACATGATAACGTGACCTTCGCTATTTCGAGCAGCACGTCCGATTGTTTGGATAAGTCCACGTTCATTACGAAGGAAGCCTTCCTTATCAGCATCCAAAATAGCAACCAGACTAACTTCAGGAACGTCAATTCCCTCACGAAGAAGGTTAATACCGATAAGAACATCAAAGACACCCAAACGTAGGTCACGGATAATCTCAGTACGCTCTAGAGTCTTAATGTCAGAGTGCATGTATTTGACCTTGACCCCCATTTCCTTGAGATAGTCAGTCAAGTCTTCAGCCATCTTCTTAGTCAAAGTTGTTACAAAGACACGCTCGCCTTTTTCAGTACGAGCATTAATTTCACCAAGGAGGTCATCCATTTGACCCATAGTTGGACGAACTTCGACTTCTGGATCAAGAAGCCCTGTCGGACGGATGATTTGCTCAACGACAGTCTCAGTCTGCTCCATCTCATAATCGCCTGGGGTAGCAGAAACATATACAATCTGATGCACATGACTCTCAAATTCTTCACGTCGAAGTGGACGGTTATCAAGCGCTGATGGCAAACGGAAACCGTAATCAACCAACATCTTCTTACGGGCCTGGTCTCCGTTATACATTCCCTTAATCTGACCCATGGTCATATGACTTTCATCAATCATGATAAGGAAATCTTCTGGGAAGAAATCAAGCAAGGTGAACGGTGGCTCGCCTTCTTTACGTCCATCCATGTGGCGTGAGTAGTTTTCGACACCATTGGTGTAGCCCATCTCACGAAGCATTTCAACATCGTATTCTGTCCTTTGGCGGATACGTTGAGCCTCGATGAACTTACCCTCAGCTTCAAATTGCTTAACCTGAGCTTCCATCTCTTCCATAATATTCTTGATGGCTTCTTCCATATGCTCTTCATTGGTCATAAAGTGAGTCGCCGGGAAAAGAACAAGGTGCTCAACTTCACCGAGATTGCGTCCTGTCAAACTTTCAATCTCACAGATGCGGTCAATCTCATCACCGAAAAATTCCACACGAAAGGCGTGCTCATCACGGCTGGCAGGAAAGATTTCGACCACATCACCACGTACACGGAATTTCCCACGTTGGAAATCAATGTCATTTCGCTCAAACTGGATATCAACTAGGTCATTTAGCAGCTTGTCTCGAGAAATCTCTTGGCCTGGTCGAAGGCTGACTGCTGAATCGGCATATTCTTTGGGCGAACCCAAACCGTAAATACAAGAAACGGAAGCCACAACGATAACATCATTACGCTCAAGGAGAGCCGATGTCGCTGAGTGACGGAGCTTATCAATTTCATCGTTTACAGAGCTGTCCTTTTCGATATAGGTATCTGATGACGGTACATAGGCCTCTGGCTGATAGAAATCATAGTAGGAAACGAAGTATTCCACAGCATTGTCTGGGAAAAATTCCTTGAACTCACCATAAAGCTGACCTGCCAAGGTTTTATTGTGGGCGATAACCAAGGTTGGTTTATTGACGCGCTGGATGACCTGACTCATGGTATAGGTCTTACCTGTCCCTGTCGCCCCCTTTAGGATTTGAGCCTTCTCACCACCTTCAATATTGTCTACCAAGGCTTCGATGGCCTGAGGTTGATCCCCAGAAGGTTCATATTTAGAAACCAAATGGAATTGGTTATCTTCTTTTCTATCTATCATTCTTTTTCCTTTCATTTATGTAATCATTCATCTCTTGGTCGGAGAAGATTTCCCCACTTGTAAGCGGAATTTGAATCATTCGCATCTTAGCGACATAGGCACGTTTCTTCCGTGATTGATGACCAAGTTTTTTGTCATAGGTAACAGCTGTCTCACCATTTTTGAAGAAGATAAGCAACACCTGATATCTCTTTTTATCATCAACCTCGGCATCATAGTCGAAGACATGCTCGATGCGTTTCAAAGAATATCTCACTGTCGAAGAGCGTCCAATATCCTCCATCCGTGTTGACCAAGCTTTCTTGACAAACTCAATCTCGGATAGGGGAATGTCAAAGGTTTTACGTCCAAATGCTTGGCCGTAGTAGGTCAAAAAATGGTCATTAAGTTCCAAGAGTTTTCCATGACCTTTGAGATTTACGACACCGTCTATGAGAAGAACAATGGAGAATAAGAGCCAAAATAAAACAATGATAGCAAGAAACTGCTTGACTGGATTTTCACGGAGAGAACCTCTAATGAGCTCAGGACAAAGAATCCATAAAGACAAGACGGAAAATATAAAGCCAACCACTATTTTCAATTTCAACATGACCCTATCAAGCTTAACTATCATATTGTCCCCTCCAAGTGTTTCTTCTATTTTAACACAGAAGTAAAAAGACCGAGTCTTTGAACTCAGCCTTAAAAGTTTTCTTTCTTCAATTGTAATCGAAGGATGATGATACCTACCAACAGAACCACACAGGTAACGATATTCCCTTCTAGGCCAAAGGCCCCACCTGACAACCAATCAGGCACGCCTGACCTGGCCTGAAAGTGCAATAAGCTGCCACCTGCATTTTGTCCACTAACTGACACGCCAACTAGATTTCCTTGCGCAAAGTTCCAAGCACCGTGAAGAGCCGCTACACCCCAGATATTATCTGTCTTGAGCATGTAAAGAGCCATGAGAACACCCACTAGAACAATACTGATGAGAGACAAGGCGGTAACTCCTTGATTTCCCAAGTGTAGCATCGAAAAGAGAGAACTTGAAATAGCAATTCCCCAAGAAAGGTTCAATCTATTAGTCACCGTCTGAAGCAACCAACCACGTGTCACCAGTTCCTCGGTTCCACCTTGGATAAACCAGAAAGGTATTAGGGATAGTATATATAGGATTGTTCTCTGAGAAAAGTCCACTTTTACAAATTCTAACCCTCCAAGTAAATAAGTTCCAAGGAAACTCACTAACAAGAGTAGAGTCCCAAATCCCCACCCCTTAAGCAAGTTCAACCAAATATGCCCCTTGAAAAATCCAAGTGTACGAATGGGACGTTTTTCAACAACTTTAACCCAGAAAAAGATAGCTAAGGCAGTGAAGGCAAAACTTCCCAACTGAAAATACAAGGTTGAAAATATTTTATAGTAAATCGAATGTATATCCTGAAACTGAATGTTGCCATTTAATACTAAGAACGAAAGAACAATAGCCATTGGAATTCCCACAACAATCCCTGATAGAAATCCACTTATAAGGAAATAACCAAAGGCAATAAAACAGGACAGCATAATCATAAGCCAACTTGGGACTTTATCATATAGGCTAGTATATTTCTCAAGCATACGTTTCTTCATTTTTTTAGCTCCTGTAACAAATCTTACATGTATTCGATTACAGTGTAACTAATTGACACAAGCTTGTCAAATTCTTCTAAAACTCTTCTCACATCTAACGAACCTTGTTACATTTCCTAACATCAAACTCCAAGAAGTTTGATAAGAAGACCTTTTTTTGATAGAATAGGAAGGTATTTTATAAAGGAGACTTTTTATAATGAAGAAAAAACTTCTGACACTCTTCTTGAGTGCCATGTCAGTTTTCTTTGTTTTCGGAGCTAAGGTATCTGCCGAGACTATCTCAGTCGTTTCAGATACAGCCTATGCCCCATTTGAATTCAAAGATTCTGATCAGACCTACAAGGGTATCGACGTTGATATTATCAACGAAGTTGCCAAACGTAAAAATTGGGACGTTAACCAAACCTTCCCTGGTTTCGATGCAGCTGTCAATGCTGTTCAATCAGGTCAAGCTGACGCCCTTATGGCCGGTACTACTGTTACCGACGCACGTAAGAAGGTCTTTACTTTCTCAGACACTTATTACGACACCTCAATTGTTATCTACACACGTAGTAGCGATAAAGTCAGCGACTACAAACAATTGAAGGGTAAAACAGTCGGTGTTAAAAACGGTACCGCTGCTCAAACTTGGCTTGATAAAAATGCTAGCAAATATGGTTTCACTGTTAAAACTTTTGACACTAGCGACTTGATGAACAATAGCTTGGATTCTGGTTCTGTTGATGCAGCTATGGACGACACACCAGTTGTTAAATACGCTATTGGTCAAGGAAAAGACTACGCTATCAACATTAAGCCTGAATCTATCGGTAGCTTCGCTTTCGCTGTTAAAAAAGGTGGAAAACACGAAGATCTTATCAAAGATTTCAACGAAGCTCTTAAGGAAATGAAGAATGACGGCACCTACGACAAAATCATGAACAAATGGTTGGGTGACTCATCAAAATCTTCTTCATCAAAACCTTCAGCAGATCTTAAATTGACTGGTGATGCCAACGCAAAAGCCACTCCTGCTAAGGAAACCTACACTATCTCAATGGACTCATCTTTTGCTCCATTCGAATACCAAAATGGTTCAGGTAAATATGTAGGTATCGATGTCGATATCATCAATGCCATTGCTAAAAACCAAGGTTTCAATGTCAAATTGACAAACCCTGGTTTCGATGCATCACTTAATGCTGTACAATCTAGCCAAGCTGATGCCGTATTGGCTGGTATGACCATCACTGATGCTCGTAAACAAATCTTTGACTTCTCTGATCCTTACTACACATCAAACATTCGTTTGGCTGTAGCTAAAGGAAGTAAGGTTAAATCTTACAAGGATCTTAAAGGTAAGACTGTAGGAGCTAAAAATGGTACGTCATCTTACTCATGGTTGGAAGACCATGCTGGTGAATATGGCTTTACTGTTCGTGCTTACGATGAAGCTTCTACTATGTACGACAGCTTGAACTCTGGTTCAATCGATGCTCTTATGGATGATGAAGCCGTTCTTCTATACGCTATCCAACAAGGGCGTAACTTTACAACACCAATTGAAGGTATTGCCACTGGTGAAGTCGGCTTTGCTGTTAAAAAAGGTGCTAATCCTGAGTTGATTGAGATGTTCAACAATGGTTTGGCTGCTATCGTGAAAGATGGTACTTACGATAAGATTATCAATAAATACCTCGATAGCAACAAATCAAAAGAAGGAAGCACAAAAAAAGCTACCGATGAAACAACCATCGTAGGCTTGATTAAAAACAACTACAAACAACTTCTCCAAGGTCTTGGAATTACCCTTGGTTTGACCCTTCTTTCATTTGCTATTGCCATGATTATCGGTGTTATCTTCGGTATGATGGCAGTTGCACCAAACAAGACACTTCGTGTGATTTCACAAGTCTTTGTTGACGTGGTTCGTGGTATCCCATTGATGATCGTTGCAGCCTTCATCTACTGGGGTATTCCTAACTTGATTGAAAACATCACTGGTCACCAGTCACCAATCAATGACTTCGTGGCAGCAACAATCGCCCTCTCACTTAACGGTGGTGCTTACATTGCCGAAATTGTGCGTGGTGGTATTGAAGCTGTCCCTATTGGTCAGATGGAAGCCAGCCGAAGCTTGGGTGTTCCTTACAATACAACAATGCGTAAGGTCATCTTGCCACAGGCGGTCCGCTTGATGTTGCCAAACTTCATCAACCAATTTGTTATCTCATTGAAAGATACGACTATCGTATCAGCTATCGGTTTGGTTGAACTTTTCCAAACTGGTAAAATCATCATTGCTCGTAACTACCAATCATTCCGTATGTATGCAATCTTGGCCATCCTTTACTTGGTCATCATCACATGCTTGACGAAATTGGCTAAACGACTAGAAAAGAGACTTAAATAATGGCTGAATTGAAAATCGATGTGCAGGACTTGCACAAATCATACGGCGACAATGAAGTCCTTAAAGGCATTGACGCCAAATTCTACGAAGGTGACGTTGTATGTATCATCGGTCCTTCAGGTTCTGGTAAATCAACCTTCCTTCGTACCCTTAACCTACTTGAGACAGTGACATCTGGTAAAGTAGTCGTTGATGGCTATGAATTATCAGACCCTAAGACAAATCTTGACAAAGCCCGTGAAAATATCGGGATGGTCTTCCAACATTTCAACCTCTTCCCACACATGACAGTCCTTGAAAACGTAACATTTGCACCTGTTGAACTTGGACGTATGAACAAGGAAGAAGCTGATAAATTAGCTATGGATCTTCTTGATCGTGTTGGACTTGCTGACAAAGCCGATGCTACACCTGATAGCTTGTCAGGTGGACAAAAACAACGTGTGGCAATTGCACGTGGGTTGGCGATGAATCCTGATATCATGCTCTTTGACGAACCTACTTCTGCCCTTGACCCCGAAATGGTCGGAGACGTTCTTAACGTTATGAAAGAATTGGCAGAGCAAGGTATGACCATGATTATCGTTACTCACGAAATGGGATTTGCCCGTCAGGTAGCCAACCGAGTAATCTTTACTGCGGACGGTGAGTTCCTCGAAGATGGTACGCCAGATCAAATCTTCGATAACCCACAACACCCACGTTTGAAAGAATTCTTGGACAAGGTTCTAAACGCTTAATCATCACAACAGTTACTCTTGCTAGAGTAGCTGTTTTTGATTACCAATTTGGATAAGAAAAAAAAACAGAGCAAGTGCTAGACTTGCTCTGTTTCTTCATTTAATTCAGGGTGTTTTGCTGCTTCTTCTCTAGCCAAACGTTCACGCTCAAGACGGAGTTTTCGGTTAGGATTTAAGCGTGTAAAGAGTTCCTCAAGTTTCTTTGGATTCCAAACATCGGCCGCAGAAACAAAGTTCCCATCTTTATCCCTGAAGGATATCGGTTTATCTCCCATTGTAAACCTCTTATTTCAATATTTTTATATTTCACCGACTTTGCGCAGTTAGTGAGGTTGATAGGCAATCCGCCATAGCGGCTGCCGTAGACTATCAAGTGCTTGGCACTTAGAGAGTCTTGCACGGTCACGACACGAAGGAAAGTCGGTCGATTATACCGACTTTGCGCAGTTAGTGAG
>NZ_LSIW01000076.1:0-311 GCF_001556435.1 Streptococcus sp. CCH5-D3 | reverse complement strand
TTCATTATAATGGTTGTCACATACATTAAAATAATAAAAAATTGAAAAAAGGTTGAAAAATAAAAATAACATGTTATAATTATGGCGTCTATATGAATAGGGAATATTGGTAGTAGTAACTTGAAGCCAACTTGATTGTAATCTTTCAACTCTTTCGGGGAGAGTTTTATACGATTACGTGTTAGTGCTTGGTACTATATGATATGGTATTGGGATAGGGTTATCATACCGATATTTTGATTTGTAAGATGGGGAGAGAGCGTAAGTAAAGGGGACGCTCTTTAAAATGGGGAGAAGTTTTTATGAAATAT
>NZ_LSIW01000075.1:0-549 GCF_001556435.1 Streptococcus sp. CCH5-D3 | reverse complement strand
ATATTGCGACTTTGACACCTGCCAAAGCTGAAACACCAACTGTTAAACCAACAGAGACTAATCAAGCAAAACCAGAAACTACTGGTGCTGAAAAGCTTCCAGCAAGCGGCACTTATAATGTGACACGTAGCTTGAATGTTAAAAACGAACCTAAGGCTTCTGCAGAAACACTTTATACCTTGGAAAAAGGCTACAAAGTGAACTATGACAAGGTCTTGACTGCGGATAACCATCAATGGATTTCTTACATCAGTTACAGTGGTACACGTCGTTATGTGGATATTGCGACCTTGAAAGCTATTGAGTCTAAACCACAAGAAAACCGTGTTTCTGGTAACCTTACCATCAACAACCAAACCTCTAATGGCTTTGATGTTGTCGTTACCAATGTTTCAGGTGGTGGCAAGACAGTTCAGGAAGTCCGTGTCCCAATCTGGTCAGATAAAAATGGTCAAGATGACCTTACATGGTACCATGCCGATAAACAATCAGACGGTAGCTACAAGGTTCATGTAGACACAGCTAGCCATAAGAGTGATGCTGGTACCT
>NZ_LSIW01000074.1:0-933 GCF_001556435.1 Streptococcus sp. CCH5-D3 | reverse complement strand
ATGATGAAGAAAGACAAGTAAAGGGTCGTCCACATCCCTTGTGCCAAGAATTTAAGGTTAGTAGCTGATAAAACTTCTGACATAGTGGACCTCCTTAGTAAGCTTTCTTATTCTCTTCTTCTTTACGACGTGCCCAAGTCGCTAGAGGGAAACACATGATAAAGTAGAGGAAGGCAGCCCCAGCGAAGGCCGGCACATAGTTAGTGGTATCATAAGCCCAAGCCTTAGCAGTGAACATGATATCAGCCCCAGAAATAATGGCAACTGTAGAAGTATTCTTAATCAAGTTAACCACTTGGTTAGTCAACGGTGGCAAGATAGTACGGACTGCTTGAGGCAAGATGATGATACGCATGGTATCAGCGTAGGTGAATCCTTGAGACAAAGCCGCTTCGGTTTGACCTTTAGGAACCGCCTCAATACCTGTACGAATAATTTCAGAGATATAGGCTCCTGTGTAGACCCCCACACAAAGGATGGCTGTCAATGAAATTGGAATCATGACATGGCCATCAGTCAAGATTGAAATTCCATAGAAGACGACCACGAATTGGACAAGCAAGGGTGTGTTCTGGAAGATTTCGACATAAACACGTGAGATGCCACGGAGAACCTTGTTGTGAGTAGAGCTCATAGCCCCAAAGATGAGCCCAAGAAGAAGGGCAACGATCAAGGCACCAATTGAAATGCCAAGGGTATAGAAGAAACCTTTGGCAAATTGTCCAAAGTTAGCGAAGAAAGCAGCCCAACGTTCAAGAGCGAAAGGACTAGCCGTTTCAGTTAAAAGATACATAAATTCAGGACTCCTTTCTATTTATCTTCAGCCTTAGCTGGTTTCAAGTGATACTTATCGTAGAGCTTTTGAAGGCTACCATCTTTTTGCCATTTAGCCAACAAATCGTTGGTATAATCAATCAACTCTTGGTTAGACTT
>NZ_LSIW01000073.1:0-2418 GCF_001556435.1 Streptococcus sp. CCH5-D3 | reverse complement strand
CACGTTTTTCAGTTGGTTTGTTTGGTTTTTCAACAGTCTTGCTTACTGGGTTGTAGTAGTTAACAACTTGGGCTGCTTTATTTTCGATATCTGCACCAGCTACGACATCGTCTTTCACTGTTGCTGGGATATCAAATTTATAGTAGCGTCCAAATTCGAACTTAGTAGTATCAATGATTTGAGTGTTTTCAGCGTCGCCAAGTGACTTAGTGAAGCCAGCTTTAAGGTTAGCTGTAAGAACACCGTTGTTATCAGTGATATCGAACTTGTTAGTAACATCTGCACCAGTTACAGAATCATAAACCTTGATATCTGAAGCATTAACAGTCAATTTATCCTTGTCGTAGTTATCTGTGATTCCTACTGTTTGGATGTTGTCTTTGTTAGCTGCATCAAATTTAGTTGTATCCAACCATACTTGGTAGTAAAGTTTAGATCCACGTTCAACTGACTTAGTATTTAAGTTTTCATCTTCGTTGTTGTTTGTATTATCAACATATGGATTGTTGTTTGTTTCACCATATTTATCTGTCAATTCAGAATCATCATCAACGAGTTTAGTACCAGTGATATCGAATTTCGCTTTAGAAACAACGTATTTCTCTGGTTGGAACTTAGGTTCTTCTGGAGGTGTTACACGGTTGTTGAATTCTTTATCAGCAGCATCTGTTACGTTGGCAACGATTGCTTTAGCTGTACCG
Organism: Streptococcus sp. CCH5-D3; assembly: GCF_001556435.1. Lineage (NCBI taxonomy): Bacteria > Bacillati > Bacillota > Bacilli > Lactobacillales > Streptococcaceae > Streptococcus > Streptococcus sp. CCH5-D3. Next base: position 1,717 of record NZ_LSIW01000073.1, on the reverse strand, counting down.
TCGTGTGAAACAACAACTTTAACAGTGGCAACCATTGTGTCGTATTTGACAGTTGTATCTGTACCAGGAGTTTCTTCAACTGTGTAGTTGTAAGTCTTACCAAGATCATCGCGACCAAATTTAAGAGTCTTGAAGACAATCTTACCAGCAGCGTCGTTCTTCACGCGTTCAACTTCAACGCCGTCTTTCTTCAATACGAATTCGAATTCGTTAGCTTGAAGTTCACGACCTTCCAAACGTTTTGTGAAGTTCATTTCCACTGGAACTGGAACGCTGTTAACACGTTTTTGTGTTGGTTTTTCAGGTTTTTCAACTGTCTTGCTTACTGGGTTGTAAACGTGAACTGTTTGGTTGGCTGTATTTTCAATATCAGCACCAGCTTTAACAGATTCTTTAACAGTTGCTGGGATATCAAATTTATAGTAACGTCCAAATGCGAATTTAGTAGTATCGATAACAGGGTTGTTTACTTTATCTTTGATAAATTCATCTTTAGAAGTTGCAGTGATTGTGCCATTTTCAACTTTGATGTCGAATTTAGCAGTCACGTCTGCACCAGTTACTGAATCGTATGCTTTGATGTCAGCAGCGTTAACGTCCAATTTTTCTGCATCGTATGTATCAGATACACCAACGTATTGGATGTTGTTAGCTTCTGTGAATTTAGTAGTATCAAGCCATACTTGGTATACCAATTTAGAACCGCGTTCAACAGTCTTAGTATTCAAGTTTTCTGGTTCGTTGTTGGCAACACCATCAACATATGGATTCTCATTTGTTGCTGTGTACTCGTTACCAGGTACATCATCGTCGTCATCCATCAACTTGTCACCAGTGATGTCATATTTCTCTTTAGAAACGACAAATTTTTCTGGTTGGAATTCAGGAGGCGTTGGAGGAGTGACTTTGTTGTTGAATTCTTTATCGGCAGTACCATCAGTAGCATTACCGTTGGCATCAACCCCACCAGTTGAAGATACGTTTGTAACTGTAGTCAATGAATGACCGTTCTTAGCAACTTCAACTGTAACAGTAGCTTTCATCTTATCATAAGTCATACCAAACTCTTTGTTGGCTGGGATAACTTCTTCTACTGTATAAGTGTGAGTACCTACTTTAGTGTTGTCGAATGACAAGTTAGAGAATGAAACATTACCAGCAGCATCATTCTTAACTGTTTCAACTACTGCACCTGTAGAATCTTTCAATACGAAGCTGAATTCACCTGCTTTAAGTTCACGACCTGCCAATTTCTTAGTAAAGTCAAACTTAGTCACAACTGGAGCAACAACATAGTTGTTGAACTCAGTGTCTTCAGGCATTGTAACAGCAGTACTCAAGAGACCTGTAGCGGCATCTTTAGTAACTTTAACTTTCACTACTGCGTTCATAGTATCGTAATCGATATTTGTATCGTTACCAGCTTTTTCACGCACAGTGTAAGTGTGTTCACCTTCAGCGCTGTATTCAATCGCATCAAATGTGATTGAACCATCTGCAGCATTTTTCTTAGTTTGGATTACATTGCCATTTTCAAGCAATTCGAATGTGAAGGCATCTGCTTCAAGTACTTTACCTTCAAGACGTTTAGTGAACTTGAATTGAGCTTGAGTAGGAGCTGATGTGAAGGTATTGTTGAACTCTGTATCTGCAGGAAGAGTATTTGTTGCTTTAAGTACGTGACCTTCTTTAGTAACAGTAATTGTTACTTCAGCTT
>NZ_LSIW01000072.1:0-80335 GCF_001556435.1 Streptococcus sp. CCH5-D3 | reverse complement strand
TTGAAAAGAAAATTGAAAAACAATTGAAGAAACAAAAACTCGGTCTTCCTATTAGGTTTTTTAGTTTTCTATCTTATTCCAGTCATGATGAAAAGGGAAAAATATTGGATACTATTGCCTCCGAAAATCTTAAGGAAGGTAAGAAGGACTTTGCTGGATATTATCAAATTCCATACCAAACCTTGATTGATCAAGAGTTGGTTTATATGACTATCTTTATTGATGATAATGCATCAGTCAAAGAACAAGATATGAAAGATGCGGCTAAAAAGTTAGATGCTAGTGATCTTCCGAATGGTGAATATGATTTCTTTTATTCCAATACCAAGGATGAGAATCAAGATCCAATCAGTTATTCTTTTAAAGTAAAAGATGGGAAAGTCGTTTTTTATGGAGATGAGAATCTAGTACTAGAAGATGATGATTAAAGGTGAGGAGATGAAGAAAAGTTATAAATTCTATTTATTTGTTATTATCAAGAATCTTCCTTCTCACGAGCCTTTAAAAAGTGGATAGGAGAGATTATTTCAGAGTATCGTGAATAGATTCTTAACATCAGAAGTTTTTGTCATAAACATTGGATGCTATCATCCAGTGTTTTTATTTAAAAAAAAATTCAATATATCGCTTGACAAGTGAGTGTTCACTCACTATAATGTCATTTGTAATCAAAAGTGAGTAAACACTCACTAAGGGGGATGCATATGAAAACATTGCTACATTTACAAGATTTACAAAAATCTTTTGGTCAACAACTGGTGTTAAACCACGTTGGTTTTGAATTACAGTCTGAGGAAATCATTGGTCTAATCGGTCCCTCAGGTGCTGGTAAATCAACCATGATTAAAACCATGTTAGGAATGGAAAAGGCAGATAGCGGTATTGCTTTAGTCTTAGAAAATACCATGCCCAATCGTCATATTCTAGGAGATATTGGCTACATGGCTCAGTCAGATGCCTTATATGATGCCTTATCAGGTCAGGAAAATTTGCAATTTTTCGGTAAGCTCAAAGGACTTTCTAAGAAAGACTTGTCATCTGAAATTGCCCATGTAGCTCAAGTGGTAGATTTGACAGATCACTTAAACAAGGCCGTGTCTGGTTATTCCGGAGGGATGAAAAGACGTTTGTCACTAGCCATAGCACTTTTAGGAAATCCTCAACTCTTGATATTGGACGAACCGACAGTTGGGATTGACCCTTCTCTTCGAAAGAAAATTTGGAAAGAGTTGATGGCGCTCAGAGACAATGGTGTAGGAATCTTAGTTACAACCCATGTCATGGATGAAGCAGAGCTGACAGATAAGGTCGGACTACTATTAGGTGGAAAAATCATTGCTTTTGATACACCATCCAAGCTAAAAGAATCTTATGGTGTTTCAAGTATTGAAGAAGTCTTTTTGAAAGCAGAAGGAGAATGAAATGAGAACAATTGCCATTGCAAAAAAAGTCATCAAAGAATTGCTACGTGACAAACGGACACTGGCCCTAATGTTTGTGGCACCAGTCTTTATTATGTGGCTGATGAACCTCATGTTTTCGGCTAGTACAACGGTGACTGTTAAGCTAGCGACACAAGATGTGCCAAGTAGTTTGGTAAGTAAGATGGACGACTTAGAACATTTCAGTGTCAAAACCTACAAAGACTTGGATAAAGCCAAAGAGGCTTTAAACGATGAAAAAGTAGATGCAGTTATCTCTTATAAGGATGGGGAATATCATGTAGCCTATGCTAATACAGATGCCTCTAAAACTTCGGTGACCCGACAAGTATTACGCACCAGTATTGCCAGTGAAGACACCAATCAGTTATTAGCCCGTGTGAAGCAATCCCTTCCACAATTACAACTAAAGGTAAAATCTCCTGAAATTAAGGAATCTTATGAGTATGGTAACGAGGACACCGGCTTCTTTGCTAAAATGATTCCTGTTTTGCTTGGGTTCGTCGTTTTCTTCTTTGTCTTTTTGATTTCAGGGATGGCACTCTTGAAAGAACGTACTAGCGGAACCCTAGATCGTTTGTTGGCAACCCCAGTTAAACGTTCGGAAATTGTTTACGGCTATATGTTGTCTTACGGCCTTATTGCCATACTGCAGACAGCAGTAGTCGTTCTAGCAGCCATCTGGTTGTTGAACATTGAAGTTGTCGGAAGCCTGTTAAATGTTATAATAGTTAATGTGGTACTGGCTCTGGTGGCACTAGCCTTCGGAATTCTCTTGTCTACCTTGGCAAAATCAGAATTCCAGATGATGCAATTTATTCCTCTTGTGATTATGCCGCAACTCTTTTTCTCAGGAATCATTCCACTTGATTCAATGGGAGACTGGGCAAAAATGCTAGGGAAATTCTTGCCTTTGACCTACTCAGGTGATGCGATGAGTCAGATTATTCTTTACGGACGTGGACTTGGAGATATTTTACCAAATATTGGTGTTCTACTAGTCTTCCTTGTCGCTTTGACAGCTCTCAATATTGTCGGCTTACGTCGTTACCGTAAAGTATAAAATATAAATATACGAGGATGAAAATGAGTGAGAGTGTTTTTGAGTCGTTTGAAGCTTATCTAAAGGGTGCAGACTATCCCAAGGGAAAGAAAAAAATCATGCAGGCGGCGGTCGATTTGATTTCTACTAAGAGTTACAATGGGACCTCCACCTTACAAATTGCCAAACATGCGGGACTTAGCCAAGCAACGCTCTTCAAATATTTCAAGACTAAAGAAGATTTATTAACGGCTATTTTGCACCCTGTTGTTCCAGGACTTTTCGGTCGTTTTTTTGAAGAACTTTTAGCCTTAGAAACGACTGAAGAAAAGGTGCATTATCTGGTCCAAAATCGTATGGCCTATCTCAAAACGAATCGTGCTTTGATGAAAATTATTCTTCAGGAAATTTTTTCAAATAAGAAACTGAGAAAAGAACAACTTTATATTTGGAATACTCTTCAGGATAAATTATTAGTACTCCATAAGGAATTGATAGCAGATTCACGAGTGAATCCTGAAATCACAGTTCCTCAAATGGTTCGTATTTGTATAGGTCCCTTATTGGCCTACTTTGCCCAACTCTATATCGTTAGCGACAATAGTGACATAAGAGAAGAAGACTTAAATTTGTTGGAAAAACAGATTTTAGGTGGTTTGTGGAAATAAACGCCGACTGGAATGATATTTCTTAAAATAAAACACAAAAAGGACATATTTCTGACTAAAGCAGATTTATGTCTTTTTTTAGGTGTTATGATTTAATCATCTATTTTTCTTGATTATAAGCTAATAGATTTTATGAAATCATATAATCAGTTTGAATTTTTGATATAATAATTCTTAAAACTTAGGAGGCAACAGATGATACATAAACATGAAATCCCAATTTTAGAGTTTGATGACAATCCTCAGGCTGTGATTATGCCGACCCATGAGGATTTAGACTTGAACTTGCCGGCTAGGTGCGTCTACGCCTTTTTAGAGGAAGAAATCGAACGCTATGCGAACGCTGTTGGCGCTGATAAAGTTGGAGAGTTTGTCTCTGCGACCAAAACTTATCCTATATTCGTTACGACTTACAATGGGGAGGAGATTTGCTTGGCTCAAGCTCCAGTTGGATCAGCTGCAGCTGCACAATTTCTTGATTGGTTGATTGGTTATGGCGTAAAACAAATCATTTCAACTGGAACTTGTGGCGTTTTGGTAAACATGAAGGAAAATGTTTTTTTGATTCCTACTAGAGCGTTGAGGGATGAAGGAGCGAGTTACCACTATGTAGCTCCATCCCGCTATATAGACATGAATAAACAAGCTTTGGAAGCTATTGAGAAAACTTTAAAACAAAAGAAACTCCCCTATGAAGAGGTTATGACCTGGTCGACAGATGGTTTTTATAGAGAAACACCAGATAAGGTTTCCTATCGCATTGAAGAGGGCTGTAGTGTTGTAGAGATGGAATGTTCTGCACTTGCAGCAGTTGCTCAACTTCGAGGAGCTATTTGGGGATTACTACTCTTTACGGCAGATTCCCTTGCAGATATTGACAATTACGATCAAAGAGATTGGGGCTCAGAGGCTTTTGATAAGGCTTTGGAGCTTTGTCTGGATATCATTGTTCAGATGTAATCTAGATTCAATAGAAAAAAGAGCATGATTAAAGAATCTTGCTCTTTTCGTTTTCCAAGCTTTATTTCAAAATATCCCAAAGTTCTTGGGGAGTCTCAGTTACAAAATCTGGATTTTCTGCTAATAGAGTTTCGTTAGCCCCGAATCCCCAGGTCACCGCTATTGTTTTGATGCCAACTGTTTTTCCACCAATCAAATCAAACTTGGTATCACCAACAATGACGGACTGGTCTTTAGGGGCTTGATTTTCAGTAATGGCACGCTGCAAGACATCAGCCTTATGAAAAGCAGCAGGGGTAGATCCATAAATACCTTCAAAATATTCAGTAATCCCAAGGTGTTGGCACATTTCTAGGGCAATAGGTTCATTTTTTGAAGTTGTGATAAAAATTTTCTTGTTAGGGTCTTTACTAAGTTGTTCAAGAACTTCCTCAATGCCATCATAGAGGTGAGCTTCCAGTTGTCCTTTGGTCTCATAATAGTCACGATAAATCTTAACAGCTTTGGCAGCACCTTCTTCACTAACCTCTTCTTTAAAGGTTACCTCGAGAGGTGGTCCCATAAAGGTACGAATTTTCTGATCACTAGGAACAGGAAGGCCTAGTCTTTCAAAAGTTTGAACAAAACCATTGTGAATACCCTCGGAACTATCTACAAGGGTACCATCTAGGTCGAAAAAAATATGTGTGAGTGTCATAGAATTCTCCAATATATTCGCTTTGGTTTATTATATCATGATAAAAACGGTTAAAGTGGTTAGGGCTATTTATCATTCTAAAGTTGACATGACTTTTTTATGTGTAACTGTTCGTTCTTGCTTATTTCCAAGTGCCTTGATGCGGGCTTCTAGGAGAATAGGACGTCCTTGAACACTTCGCGTATAAATAAGATCATATTTTCCTAGGCTTTTTTGTATATGTCGGAGGAAAGACTCTGCGTCTGCCTTTCGCTTTTCAAACATACTTGGAACGGCAAAAAATTCGGTTTGGTCCTTCACTTTGTGACAAGCCTTTAAGATATAGCGTTGATTTTCGATAGGAGCGAAAAATTCAGTTATAGTCAGAGCAAAGATTTCTTTTTCCCTCATGCTAGCACCCTTGAGATAGATGGCGTTATAAATCGCTTGTTTACTGTCTTTTACCACTCTAGGAGCAGATTCTTTAGTCTCAATCTGACCTGAATCCAGCAGGGATTGATGGATAGCTTTGCCAAAAATTTCCAAACGTTTATAGGGGCTCTTATAGATAAAATATCTTCCCCAAAAGATAGCCAGTACAAGTAGCGCAAGTAAGAATATAGGTAGGCTTTGATCAAACGGCTTCCCAACAATCAGATATCTTCCCAAATCAATAATAAAAAAAGTGGCAGCAAGGGCTTGGGAAATAAGAAAGGCCTTCATCCAATCATTAAGGTATACCAACGGTAGAAATTGTTTGTCAACCTCAACTTGGTTGACCACTTCCATTTCTTCGTATAGCGGGAGGGCTTGTTGCCAACGGTCTTTAAGCTCCTGACGTTTTTGAGATAGTGTAATGGCATTTTGATTAAGTTTTTCTAGACCCTTTCGGCTAAAAGTTATTTGATTGAGGTCAAGGCGATCAATACCAGATTCGATAGTAGGCTCTTGATAATGGAGGCCCAGAAACTGTGTCATACGCCGATCTAACAAATCTAAGTCAGGACTAAGTGCATACAACTGCAGCTCTAATGTCTCATCGTATTTTTCTTCCTCATCTTGAAAATCAAACCATCTCCTAGGTGATAAATTAATAGAAACCAAATGCCAGATATTACTCGTTTTATTAGGATTGTCTGGCCAGACACGGATGGCACGGCCTCGCATCTGATTACTTAGCATGAAGCTTCCAACAAAACTAGCTAAAATAAGGGAGTTAACACAAGGGGCATCCCAACCTTCGCCCAATAAAGACTTGGTCCCAATAATCACCTGAATATGTCCTTCTTGGAAAAGTTGTGTAAGGGCAGTCACTAGATCATGGTGAGAACCAGAAACACTCACCTTAAGATAGTCTTCTTGGCTCAACTCTCCAATAACATCATAGGATAAACGAGAATTAGGAATGAGTCGCTCTAGATGTTCTTTAGCTGAAGTTGGAATAATCACTAAACTTCCTGTCAATACAGCCACAGGTACTGTCCAAGACTGTTCAATCATTTCTCTACGAATAGATTCAAAGTAAGATAACACACCTAGTTGGGTAAATTGTGCACTGTTATCGCCTAGATGAATTTGAAAATCCTTACGTATAAAGTCTGTCAAAACAAGTTGACGGAGATTATTTCCTAGAGACTGGTATTCTGCCTTAAAAATATCTCTAATAGCATTGAGTTTCCCCAATGATTGATTAAGCAGGACATCTTGCTTCTTATTCCGGATAAGTTTAACTTGATTTCTCTCGATAAGACCATTTGCTTTCAAATCACTCTTTAGCTGATTAAAGGCTTCCTCGGTAAATCCATACCAATTTGGGACCTGAAAAATCACGCCATTAAGCAAGGTTTCAAACCACTCAAGCGTAAAAGTCGGCAAGTTTTTTGCAGCGAGAAGTTCTTGAAAACGTTGAGGAAAAGGCAATTCTTTAGACCGTAAAAAAATCAGGGTAGCGGAAAGGTATTTAGGATTAGCCAATAGGTCATCATAGCCAATTTGGCCACTTAGTGCTGGACTAGACTGAATAGTGTTCGAAAAGTTTATATCTCTAGACAATTTAGTTAGAAAGTTAAGTTTCTGCTTATCAAACTGGTCCAATTGTGCACGTTCTTCCTTAGTTGGAAAGGCGAAGTAGACATAGTCCTGGTGAGGACAGAGCGTCCCTTCCTTAACCAGTTCAGGCACTGTAATTTCTTCATCAATCTCACCACACATGCTTATATAACGTTCCCAAAGTGCAGGTTCTCCCTCGTATGGGGGTGTTGCTGTCAAAGAGATCATCTTTAAATTTGGAAAAGCTTTATGAAAACTCTCTAAACTCTTCCACCATTCATTTCTTAAATGATGGCATTCATCCAGACAAAGAGTCCCTAAATCTTGGTCCCCAAAAGTTTTTCGAATATCGAAACCTTGAAAATCGAAATGCTCTTGTTGAGACTCATCATCTGTATCCTCAATAAGACTATCGCCAACGACTTGGTTCATAGCACTGTGCAGTGCCTGATAGGTCGCAACCGTAATCATTTTAGGCCTTTTTAAATCCTGTGAAATGAGTTGTTCTACTAGGTTGTCATCACTTAAAAAAGCTTGTTTAATCCGATCTACCCATTGTTGACGGATGGTAACTGTCGGAACTAAAATTAAAGTTGGATTACCAAAACGCTGTATAAATTCAATTCCTAAGGTTGTTTTACCAGAACCAGGAGCAGCCACCAAGTGAATCTTTCCATCATCCATAAAGCTTTCGGCTTTATCGAGAACACGCCGTTGGTACTGTCGCCATTGTCCCTTAAATGAAAGCTGATTTAACATAATTTCCCTCCAATGTTACTAACTATTATATCATAGTGAAGATAGATAGAACTGGCCATATGGATAAGCATGAATAGTAATATTTTTATAATATACGTCTCAAATATACAGCCAAAAACACCCCAAAATTGAGCTTTTGGGGTGTAAATCACGGGGTGCAATAATTAAGTTTTTAACGTAAACGAAGAGTTAGTTACGTTTTGGTTTGACTGCCATTCCTAGGCCGAGTGAAAAGGTTGTCAATATTATTTAAGGCTTTTTAAGTTATTTTTAAATGAGTTTTCCGTGTATTTTAATACATATCTCACCGAAAAAATACTAGTTAGGGACGTTTAAATTCGTATCGCTAATCTAGTAAAATCCATTTCAGTCTGCAGAGCATCATTTGCCATTCACAAACCCCCGAAAACAATTGATAAAATAAGGCGTAACCTACAAAGAAGAAGGCTTCAAAAAAGAGATCTCTTACTTAAATATTTAAAATTCAAAGAGGATGATATAATCTGACATTTCAAGAGCCTAGAAGATATCTTCTTAAAAAGAAATAGATTTTTTTTTACTCAAAGGTTATAGTTGATTTCCTATAATACCTCTTAGGAATCAAAAACATTCAATTCCTTCCAAAAAATCTTAGTCATAGATTGACATTAAAGAAGTTTTAAGATAACTTTAAAGTAACGATTTAATCCGATCTTATCGAGGAGTTGCCATGAAAAAAATAAATCTTCTTTATTTATTAGCTATTCTGGCCATCATATCTGGTCTTTTACTATATTACTTGCCAGACATGACGTCTGGACATAATGCAGAGTCAAATAATACAAGTCAAACTTTTAAAGAGAAGACGATTGTTCATGATTTTGGTACGACAAAGTTGAAAAAAGTTCCTAAACGTATTGTTATCCTCGACAACCTCTATGGTGAAATCTTGAATCCTTTAGATATCACTCCTGTAGGTGCAACAACTGGTCAAGCTGATAGTCAAGAATTTTCAACCCTCTTTAAGAAACAATACAAGGATGCAAAAGTGGTTTCAGTTGGTTGGCAGGGAAATCCAGATTTGGATAAGATTGCTGAGTTAAAACCAGATTTAATCCTTATGACAGGCGAGCAGGAAGACCTCTACGAGGAGCTGTCTGAAATTGCACCAACTGTTGGCTACCAGATCAACACTGATGAAAACTGGGACTATCACGAAACCTCATTAAAGGTAGCAGAAATCTTCGACAAACGTGATGAGATGAAGAAGGACCTGGATAAAGTGGATGCTAGGGAGGCTGTTTTCGCAGAGAATGTCAAAGCTAAGTTTGGCAATCAAAAACTCATGTACCTGCGCGTGACAGACAATGACATCCGTTATTACGCTTATGGGCATTTTGGTTATTTGTATGATACTTATCATTTCAATCGTGCTGAAACCTTCAATCCAGATGATATGTTCCAAGTTATCGATCCAGATAAACTAAAAGACATTAATCCGGACCTCCTGATTGTTCAAGCAGATTCTCAAGAGCTCCTAGAAAACAAACTTAAAAATAACCCTGTCTGGAGTAGCTTAAAGGCAGTTCAAAATAACAAGGTAATTTATGCTGATTACTCAACCTACATGCTAGGCTTTGGGATTGTCTCCCAAGAGGCCATAATGAAACAGATATCTGATGAATGGGGATTAAATTAAACTAAAAACGACCCTGATGGTCGTTTTTTCTATGTTCAAAAGTAGTCTAACTGATAAACAAGCGTCGAATATGTTTCCTCAAGGCAAAATAGAGCTGAATGGTCATGGGAATCCAAATCAAGGGTTCGCATAGGATAACACCAAGGTAGCCCATAGAAGGAATAACCAAAAGAACAAAGAGAATTTTTCCAAAAAGCTCAATGAAACTAGAGGTTAAGGGTGTGAGTTTCTTACCTAGGCCTTGGAGACTATTTCTGAAAATAAAGAGCATACCTAGAATAGGATAAAAAAGAGAACTGATACGGAGGTAGCGACTGGCATTGTCAATAATCACAGCATTATCAGAACCAGAGATAAAACCAGCCAAAAAGGGACTTGCTATATAGAGAAGGACACAAGCAATGACAGACCAAGTGATAGAAACAAGACAAGATTGTTTTAAACCAGCCACTATGCGTTTAAACTGTTTGGCCCCGAAGTTTTGTGAGGTGAAGGTGGTCACCCCAGCAGCAAGTGAGGTCAAAGGGAGAACTGCGAAAGACATGATACGCCTTGCTGCAACCTGAGCACTGATGATAAGAGGGCCAAAACCGTTAATGGCATATTGTAAGGTCACAGTACCAATAGAAACAATAGAATTCATGAGTCCCATGGCCATTCCTTGTCCAAAGAGGTCCAAATACAGACTTGAATCAAGAACAAAGTCTGACTTGCTTGGTAGAAGGAAGGTCACTTTTTTCTTAATATAGTAAAGACAGAGAATTGCCGAAAGCCCTTGTGAGATGATAGTAGCTAAGCCTGCTGATTGAACACCAAGATGAAGTTGTGTAATAAAGAAAAGGTCTAAAACGATATTGACTAGAGCTGAAAAAATCAGAAAATAGAGGGCGGTAAGACTATCCCCAACCGCTCTGAGGAGTCCTGCACACAGATTATATCCTAAGCTTACCCCAACACAAGACACAATCATAGAAATATACTGGTAAGATTGCCCGATAATAGAAGTAGGCGTTCCTAAAAATCTAAGCAAAGGATAGAGACCAAAATGTCCTAGAATCATAACCAAGGCACTTAAGCCTAAACCAATCACAACGGTGGCCGCCACAGACTGACGAAGTTTCCTATAGTCTTGTGCACCATAATAACGTGCGATAACAACGCCCATACCATTTCCAACACCTAAGGCAAATCCGATAACCAAATCAAAAATAGCAGAAGAAGCTCCCACAGCAGCCAAGGCATCTGGACCTAGAAAACGACCCACAATCATGACATCGGCAGTATTGTAGAGTTGCTGGAAAATATTGGATATCAGAATTGGTAGAGCAAAGATTAAAAGAGACCTCAGAATTGGGCCTCGTAAAAGATCAACTGACGCATTTTTCATAGACTTATTATAGCAAGATTGTAATTGTGAAACAATGTTAAAAAGCCATCCTAGGATGACTTTTGCATATTTTTTAGATAGCGGCTAAGCATTTGTGTCATATGATTGTAACCCGCCGCGATCATTGGAATTTGTAAGTAAATATAAGGTAGGGTGTACTGACTCTTAGTCTCTGATATGAGGTGAAAGAGAATGCCACCGAAGAGATAAAGGAAGGCATAGAGGCCCAGTGTTGCTCCATCTCCCATTCGTTTATAAGTGAAAGCATAGTAGAACGCACCACCAAGATATAGAACTAGGAGATAGCCTTGCATATAGGTCACAAAAAAGAGATGCAGGGTCCCATCGTGATAGATAGAGGTCGCAAACCTATTCCACAAAGGCTGAAACTTGTCTTTACTTGGACCGTTCCAGATGGACTGGAAACTTCCCTCCGTCCAGGAGCTGATAAACTTGGTTCTGAAAAACCAACTGGCCTCATCGGGATGTGCTAGGAGGTATTGAACACGCTTATCAAAAAGATGATTGGCGCTTTTTTCAATCTTTTCGATATTGCCCTTTTTCTTAGCGTAAATGTCACGGACATAGCCGGTATACCATCCTGGCATTCGTTTAGAATCGGGTTTATCCTGTAAGCCCATGGCCAACCAAGCAATCTGAGGTGTTCCAGGAATTTTTTGATGAGTAGTAATCTCATAGTAACTGGTTGTCGCCTTATGCAAGGTCATAGGAAAGGCAAAGAAAGCCAAAACCAAAAGTAAATAGCGGTAACGTTTCTCTCTGAGTGACATTAGTATCAAAATACCAGATAATGCAATAATGAGAATAATATTATTGCTTCTTACCCAGTAAGCCAATGATAGCATGACCACCGAAAGAATCGCATTCCTAGCCTTACCACGTTTTAAGTAACGTAGAAAGAAGAGAATGGCAAAACTAGAAAAGAACAAACCATACATAAGTCCATAGGCAAACATAATGTTGAAAACTAAAGGTAAAAAACCAAAGCTCATGATGACAGCCAAACGACTGACTAACGGTTTCGTAAACAGTTCATCCGTGATTTTCCATGTCGCATAGTTCATACCAATGACCATGCCAAGATTCAATGCATAGAAAACCGAGATGACCGGCAAAGGAATCAGATAGAGAACCAGGCGTTCAAAACTAAGCAATCCCAACTGATGAGGATAGCGGTAGAAGTAGGCTCCTGGTTTAATTAAGGAGAAGTTGCCAGCATTAAACTGGACCGCCCCTTTAAAGACAGTACCTGCATCGTCTCGACCAGCAAAACTCGTCAGAAAAATCAAAAGTAGGCCAAAACTCACAAAGCAAACGGAAAAAAAGATGAAAATCTGTTTTGTTGTCAGTTCCTTTAAAATCTTGCGCCAGAGAAGTGTCAAAAGCAGAATGACACCACCTGAAACATAAACATACCAAGGAACGCTACTAATCTCTGCCCACTCAAAGTATCCCGTCATCATGGTCGTGCGAATGAGTAAAGCAGTCACAAATAATATGCCGAAGACTAAGAGCCCCACATAGCGCCCTAACCATTCTAAAACAGAACTCGTATATGACATAAGAGCCTTCATACTGAAAGTCTCCTTTAATATTGGTAATTACCCTTATAGTTTAGCACAGTCGTCGGAAAAATGTAATGAAAACTAGAAGAAATAGGGGCGCTTACAAGAAATATACAAGTTATTGGTTAAGGTTAGTAATAGTCAGTGATTTAAAAATGAAAAAGACCGAATAACGGTCTTAATTTTGAAGGCAAAACTTCGATAAATGCTGGCTCCAAATACCTTCTAGTGCTTTTAATTGATATAAACTTAGCTTTCTTTAAAAGGTATACCAGTCTTATTCAATACAGAAACAGCACTTAAAATTTTATTCTTGTCAATGGCTGAAGCATTAGAGTTGTCTAAAGCCTCGAAGGCTTCTAAAAAATGAATACAATCTCTTGCAATCTCAAGTCCCTTGGGATTGTTTTGTCGTAAGAAGTTCATGGCTTGATAAAACTTAAAATTAAATTTTTCAGTATAGAGATGGTTGTAAGAAGGGGATTTAAGGATGTTTTCTAATCCAGCGATTAATTTATTGGCATCTTTGAAATAGGCCTTTCTCGAAAAATAGCCAATCATATGAATCAAAATAGCGATATCTTCTTTTTTGGAGGATAGAAAACTTTTTTTATTGTTAGTCATAGCATCTAAAATCTTGCCAGAACGATACTTGACCATTTCATAAGGGCAATCAGCTAATATATAGCTAAGTACTGAATACTCAAAAATCCCCCATGTATCAATACGATTTAAATAGTTTAAAACAATTTCTAATTCGTCATCCGTAAGTTTGGAGGTTAGGCTCAGTGTTTGAAAATAACTTTGGTAGGATAGTTTATAGACAGTTTCGAGAATGGGATTATCTGAATAATCACCTTCAAAAGAAGATTCGACTAATTTAAAGCCATCATAATAATGACCATTGTTAATCTTGACTAAAATTTCGTCCGATAAAGACAGTTCTTTTAAGATAGACTCCCCATTGTAGTAGCGGAAGAAGTCATTCCAAGTGGCCCCTATACGGATGAGGAGACGGCCAAAGTTATTAAGACTAATACCAGATTTTCCATGCTCAAAAACCCCAAGCATTTGAGGAGAAATAATATTCCCAGCAGCTTCTTTTAAACTGTATCCCCGATCTAAACGCAATTGCCTGAAGGCTTGACCATAGCAAGAACGATTTTCCATAACTTAAATTTCCTTTTAAATCTTCTAAGTCTATTATATACCAAAAATCTGCAATTATTAATAAGAAAAAAATATTTTCAAAAAAATATCTATATTCTTAGAATCTAGCAATATGAAAATATTTTTGCTTTTTTAAGTTTGATTCTGAGGAATTAGTTATAATAATTCTAAAAGTTTAAAAGTATATGCTATGAATTATTTGATAATATCACTATACTCTAACGAAAGCTATTGTCACACGATATATCATAGCTTCATTTTGGTGAACAATGAGGTGAAAGAGTTCTGAGATAATCTGTCTTCACCTCAATCTGGTTATTAGGAGAAATCATTATGGAAAAGCAAGAATGGTTTGAGTACTTCGAAGCAGTCAATGGTAGAAAGCCCACTCTGGAAGAATTCAGTAAAGTCAAGGCATCAGGATTTTTTGAAAAAAAGAAAACATCAGAAAAAGAGGAAAACATAACGCATCCTCAACAAGAGACGCCTTTATCTCCAAAACAAGTAAGAGAAAACTGGGTGAAGAATTTTGAATTAAATCATGGACGTAAGCCTAGCTTTGAAGAGTTTTTTGAAGGAGTTGAAGCACTGAAACAGCCAGCTCCACAGCCAGCTACAAATTCTGTACATCAGACTGAAAGTACTCAACCTATCAGTACAGGCATTAATCAGACAAACTTTGGTTTTAGTCATCAAGTTGATCAGTCCATTGCCAATAACCAATCCCAATGTGGTGTCAATTCAAATCCACAAACGAATCCATTCTGCAGTGGACCAATATCACCTTCACAAGATACACCTCAATGGTCTGGGACAAGCCAGTCAAATCCTTATTTTACAAGGCCATCAAGTCCTTATTCTCAGACTAACTATACTCATACAGGACAAACAGCACCTCTAAATACTTATGCGATGACGGACTCATTCTGGTCTAATATCACCACCAAACATAAGTCTTTGTTGGCTCTTATGCTGATTGCTAATCTCTTCTTTGTCTTTTACGGTTTGAAGCCGGCAGAGGGTACAAATGCCAACGGTTATATCTATGAATCGGGAAGTGTTTTTTTACCTACAAAATACAGTACTGATTATTATGGCTCCAGCAACCTCGACACTGCTAGAGAATTCTATAAACAGGTTAATAAAAATGTCGCTAATGAGCGCTATAAAAATTTATTGCCAATGGGGATTTCTGTTTTTGTTATGGGAGTCGCTGCCTTTGTGTTGCATGAGGATCAAGACTTCCAAACCAGAGTTTATGTGACCTATCTCAAGAAAGGGGAAAAATAAATGTACTACGAAACTTGGATTGGAATGATAGTGTCTTTGGTGCTTTTTCCTATTTTCTATTTTTATGCGGTCAGACCTGCAGATACACGATTTAATAATGCTTTGATTGAGCAAGGCGTCATTAAACATCGTGATCCACAATTATTCATGCAACAAACCCATTCTTTTTATTCAAGGAAAATCACATCTTTAAATGCTATTTCAGAGAAATTGGTAGAGCAGCCCTTTATCCTGCCCAAAACACCTTGCGCTCCCTTTCAAAATACTACAAAAGTTGAACAAGAAATTTATCCTGACCTTATTATTATCACCGTTAAAAATGTGAGTAGAAAAGCCATTTTCTCGTTAAAAAGTTTAGGTGAATATAATGGCGAATACGTCTATGAATTTTCATTGGAAACGTTGAAGAAACGAGGTTTTAAAGAGACAGCCTTTGTTTACAATTTCATTTTGACTCGTATAGAAACTATTTTAAAGCAACTAGATGATAATGTTGAGGTCGAACGTAAGGTAATCGACTATACATCTTCAAGAAAGTAGGATAATATGGAAATTTCATTTTTTTTAATTTTTGTAGTTATGGTAGTGGGTATTTATTTTGTAATGCACTTGATAGAGGTTGGTGTTTTCAAAGTTAAGGATAGTATTGAAGATAATATGATGAATGCCACTGCACATCGTAAACAAGAGGAGCAGCACACCGACAGACGTGAAAAACTTTAAGGTAATTTATAAAAATTAGCTACACTGTCGTGAAGATAGGAATAGGTTGTTTGGTATTGGTATATAAAAGATTTGAATTAATATGAGTATTGTGAAAATTTAGAAAGGTTGTTTTAGTGTTATGAGTAAAAGAGATGATTGGATTGATTATTTTGAACTGCTTCATGGACGAAAACCAAATGCTGAAGAGTATATGGAGGCAAAAGAGGCAGGAAAGTTTGAAAGTGTTCCAGATGATACTGGTCAAAGTGCTCAAGGGCAAAGTTCGCCTCAAGCTGCTCCAAGCGTAGAGCAGTATGATGTAGCAGAGACATCTGGTTTTGACGATCGGTTTGCATCAGAACACTTGCATGAGCAAACAAACATAGTAGGAGAAGGTCCTAAACAGGATTATCAGGAAGCAACAATTCCAAACTATTATAATACGCAGACAAACATGGGAGGAGAAGGTCCTAGTACTAAACAAGATTATCAAGGAGAAGCAATTCCCAATTATTACAATACTTCAAAAGATCAATATGCCTCCCCTTTTCTCGTCGATCAACGTAGACAAGAGATTACCTTTGGAAGAGCCCTTGCTGATTATTTCAGAGGTTACTGGTCTTTTAATGGCTTTACGTCTCGAAAAGGTTATTGGTCAGTCGTATTCTTTAATTTAGTGGCTTGGGGAAGTTTTTACGCTATTCTCAGCTTTTTACTCATAAGTAAAACTAATATCTACCTGCTTGATTATTTGTTTTTTAATCCCTTATTAGGTCTTTCGATTTATAGTATTCTTTGGTTACCCTATTTGGTTCTAATATTGCCAGGATTGACGCTTAATACGAGAAGACTGAGAGATGCAGGGTTACGTGGACGAGGAATTTTTGTACTTTATCTCTTTACTTTGGTTCCTTTTGTAAATATTATTAGTTCGATCTTTTCACTCTATGCGCTTTGTCAGAAGTCAGATCATTTCCTTCAAAATGGTGAGTCATTCTTCTATAGAAATCGTGCTCAGTCACCAGCACTGCCTAATTTAGAATTCCCTCAAAGAAAATCATTAGGAGGTTTGTTTGGAGGTTGTTTAATCTTTTTAGGGATTGTTATGCCTCTCATTTTGGTACTTAATGTCAATAATTTCAATAACAACAACGACTATTCTCATGACAGCTCTTACTATGATAGCCAAACAGTTGATTTGTCTCAATACGAAGTTAGTTTGAACGTTGATGGTGAAAATGGCTCGGGGGTTGCCAGTGTACATATCGATGCGACCCCAAGTGTATCAAGTAGTAGTAGTGAGATAAAGGAATTTTTGGAAAATCCCCAAATTACCGTTTCTAAGGAAACTGGCCTCTCAGACGGGGATACTGTTGATGTTGAGATAACCTTAGATGAAGACAAGGCCAGCGAACTGGGCTTAACAGTTACAGGGACTTCCTATCATTATTTCGTTGTCTCAAATTTAGGCTCTGATGGTAATGCATCTTCGAAAACCTCATCAAACAATTCTTCAAGCAACTCTTCTTCACAAAATACTTCTAGTGAGCAAGATACCAAGAAGAATATTGAGACATTTATGACTAACTTTAGAAGTGACATCAATCGTACCATCAAAGAATCTTCAGATTATGTTTATTCATACTTTGAGTCTAAAGATAACGCTACTTATAAAAGTATTATTGATATCTACTTACAAAATCCTGACCACTATGATCACTTTGAATCAAAGACTGATAATATCTATGACATTAAAGAAAATGGTGATCAGGTAACCTTTACCATAGATTTTACGACGACGACTTACTTTACAGACGGTAAGGCTCCGGTAACATCATCAAAAACCCGTCATTATGTTTGTAAAAAGCACGGTTCGTCATTTTATATCATTAGCTTTGATAACCTTTAATACGAGAACATATCAGGAAATCCTATGAAAAAGAAATTGTTTAATGGGTTAGTAGCAAGTCTTATCCTTCTTTTAACAGTTCAACCACTTGCTTTCCCTTTTATATCCCCAAATGGTCTTGTTTTTGCTAATAACATCACTAAATCAGAGACCTCCTCTTCCAAAAAATCACCTAATCTAACTCCCTTATCCAATAAGAATACGCAAATAGATAGTAAGAAAGAAAAAAATCTTAAAAAAGTTCTGACACAACCTTTAATGTCATTAGGTTCTTCACTATCCTCATCGGAAAAAGCGGATACCAAGCGACTGTTGGGTGATACGAATATCGCTGAAGATCAGGTGATAGCCGTTGATGGTAAGACCATTGCCAAATACTTGGACGATGTTGATACCAATTCCAAGGTTTATTCAAGTGCTTATATTAAACCATTGTCTGAAGGTTCTGGTGTTCAGGTTGAGATTGTGACACCAACAAAAATTACCAAAGTTTCCTCAACAACATATCAAAATGCAGCCATTACATCTGGCGTATCTGATGTTCTCATCCGCATTGCTTCAGTAAATGAAGTAAGTGGGGAGGGAGCCTTAGCTGGTGTCTATGCTCTGCTTGACAAGGTTGGCTTTTCGGTAGACAAAAAAACTATCAAAACCAGTCAAGACGAAATTGGTCTGATTGATAAAATCAAGGAAGAATCTCACCTCTCAGACGATGATGCCAATAAATTCTTAGCCGAACTTAAGAAGCAGATTATTAAAAAGGTAACTGACAAAGAAAAGATTGACGATAGTTGGTTACAGGATATATTAAAGAAGGCCTGTGACGGCTACGGCATAACACTAAGTGATGGCTTAAAATCAGATATCATTACCTGGTTGAAAGAATTTTCTTATACAGATACCGCAAAATCTAAACAAAGTGTGAATCAATTAGATCAAAGTTTGCTGACCTCTGATTGGTCAGAAGTCCTGTCTAAGTTGGACAAAGTCTTAAGTAGAGATGAGATTCTTTCCCTAGACAAACAGGACTATAGTGAGAAAAATGGCTATCATGAAATCATAGCTGCCCTATATAATAAACTTTTAAAAGCTATCCAGGATAAGAATTTGAAGCAAGTTAAGCTTATCTATACTAATAGTTTTGCGGTTGAACATCTCTTAGGCTCACCATCAACTAAAGAAAAGGAAGCTTTAAACTATATTCGGATGCTTTGCTATTATTTCATCGCATCGACGGAAGATAGTAAACTCGGAGATGCCCTACAATCGGATGATAAACCAGCTTGGTTGGTCTCTGATAACACTAAAGATAATCTATTAGCAAGTCTGAAACGTTATCAGAATATCGGTCAGAATCCTAGTCTTCAAGAATTGCTCATTCGTATCGCCATTGCGACGGGCTATTCTTATGAAGCCTTTCTCTACAAGGATATAAGACAAGAAGGGCATGTCATCAAACTAACAATTGTTTGTCCTTGTTTGAAAAATGATTGCCAACTCTATGTGGTTTATAACCTCAAAACAGGTGTCTGTCTCTTGAAAGATGGAAAAGATTCAACTAGAACGAAGCTTTATGATTTTAAAAAGGCTTATGATGTTGATCTTGAAGATAAACATCAGCCCCTAGTGGATGACCTTGAAAACTTTAAACTTTCTCAAAAGGATTCAAACATCTTTAAAGGAACGAACATAAACGAAACGGCTCATTCAGCTTACAAGGAAATCGTGAAGGATTATGTCTTAAAAGTCAGTGATCCCAATTACCAACAAAGCTCAGGTGTTGATTACGATCCTGTAATGGTCCTAAAAAATTACAATAATAACAAGGTCAACTATTTGGTAACCGACCTGAATGATGATGGCGTTGATGAATTACTGATTGGTAGTCAAGATAACTACGTCTACGTCGTCTACACATTTGACGGTAAGAACGCTGTCAATCTCTTTAATAATAAAATTCCGTTCGGTCTCCGACCTGGTCTTACGATATTTAAAGATGGAACCTTGCAAGTTCACTGGGGTTCCAATGCCTATATTTATTCTGAAATGACTTACCGTATCAATTATTCACGAACGGGACTAGATAAGCTTCTTGATTTTACTGTCACTAGCCCAAGCGAATCAACGAAAGTTTCTGAGGTGACTTATAGTGTTGACGGTCACAGTTATGACGAGGATGAATTTTGGTCTAAGTATGAGGCTTTCAAACCATATGTGATTCAAGAGTCCGATGGAGACACCGAACCAGCTGAAAAAGCAGACTTCCAATTGATAGAGGCCCCTCTTAAAGAAACCACACCTTCTTCAGATTCGTAAAATAAGGGAATAAGTCTGTCACCTTAAGGCAATGCCTCGAAATAAATTTTTGTCACTCATAAAGCACAAAAATGTACTTAATGTGTGACTACAAACCTATAGGAGTGAGATAGGATGATTGATTCTATTTCACTCCTTTTTATGATGTAATGTTTAAGCAATTTCTTGTTGTTGAGACAAGAATAATAAAAAACCACCAGATAGTTGAACTGGTGGTAGTGAGACGAACAATTTACTTCATCCGCATGCTATCGATTTTTTCTTCAGTCGGTGTGACACGTAAGGTCTTTTGTCCCGTATAAGTTACAAATCCAGGCTTACCAGCCGTTGGCTTGTTGAGTTTCTTAACATCAATCATATCCACTTGAACCAAGTTTGATAGACGAGCCTTAGAATAGTAGGCTGCCAATTCAGCCGCATCCGTCTTGACCTCGTCAGTTGGGTTAAGATTGTCCTTGATAACTACGTGACTACCTGGGATATCCTTGGCGTGGAACCAGAGCTCCCCTTTTTTAGCCATCTTGAAGGTCAACTCCTCATTTTGTAGGTTGTTACGACCAACCATGATAATTGTCTTGCCATCAGAAGCCAGATATTGTTCAGGTTTCTTACGTTTGTGACGTTTATCGGTTGAACGACGCTTCATAAACCCAGCCTGAACAAGCTCCTCACGAATATCCTCGATTTCATCCATATTGGCTTGAGAAAGACTGAATTCAACACTTTCTAAATAATCAATGGTCTGTTTGGTTTCCTCAATCAAACCAGTCAAGTGCTTAACAGCTTCCTTGAGCTTCTGGTATTTCTTGAAGTAACGCTGCGCATTTTGGTTAGGCGTTAGAGCCACATTTAGGGGAATCGTAATCTTTTCACCAGTGTAGTAGTTGTCTAACTCGACACTATCCTTGTCATTTGGCACCATGCTGAGGTAGGTGGTCAACAGTTCCCCTTTTTGACGGAACTCCTCAGCATTTTCAGTCGCTGCAAGCTCTTTTTCCTGTTTAACAAGTTTCTTCTTGTTTTTTTCCAGCTCATTTTGCACACGATGGATCAGATCACTAGCCTGTTGTGCCACACGATCACGCGCCGCCTTGTCCAAGTAGTAGTAATCCAAAAGGGCTGATAAGGTCTCAAATTCAGGTTGGTCCTGACTATCAGAGAATCTTACAGCTGAAAATGCCTTAGCCGTTAAGTTTGGCTTTACTTCACGATTGAAGAAGGCACGGAAATTCTTGAGTTTATCAGTATCCAGTAAGGCTGATAATTCATTGGCCGTGTCACGCCCCAAACCTTGGAAAAGTTTTTGAAGGTTTTTAGCTGACAAATCCTCAGTTTGTAGGATCTCAAAGAGTTTTTCGTCTGGAATGTCAAAAGGATTCTTGGCGTCCGTCTTAGGAGGAGCAATATAGGTAGACCCAGGGAGAATTGTTCGGTAACTATTTTGTGAGAAACCAACGTGTTTGATAGACTCAATGATTTTGCTTTCGTTCTTGTCAATTAGGATAATATTGGAGTGTTTCCCCATGATTTCCATAACAAGAGTAACCTTAACACTATCACCGATTTCGTTTTTGTTAGAGACCGAAATTTCAAGGACACGGTCGTTTTCCAGTTGCTGAATATCCTCGATAACCGCTCCCTGAAGGTATTTCCGCATAATCATGGTATAGGTGTTTGGATTCTGCGGATTTGGTAGCTCGGCCTTGGTTGTCTGAATACGCCCAAAAACAGGGTGAGCCGAAAGCAGAAGCTTGTAATTCTGACGATTGTTACGAATGGTCAAGACCAACTCACGCTCAAAAGGCTGATTAACCTTCTGGATACGCCCGTAAAGCACTTGCTCACGTAGCTCAGTGGTCATATGATGAAGAAAAAAGCCGTCAAAAGACATGGTGTACTTCCTTTCTTGTTATTGATAATACTTGTTTTATTTTTAAAATAAAATTTTCTGTGAGACTTTCCTTAGGTGTTGGCGGACGTCAGCGAACTTTTACAAAGTTCCGTGACTAATTTTTGAGCCTAGCGTCTCAAAAATTCCGAGCGCCTGAAACCTTTTAGTTTCAGGCGCTTTTAACACGGCGGAAAGTCTCGGTTAATTGCTCGCTCTGCTCGCAAAAAAGATATTTCAAAAACTTGCAGAGTTTATTAGCTTTGTTTGTTTTTTATAAATAATTTGCATACGTTATGAACGTAAATATTGCCTAACCATTATAGCATAAAGGGAGTAGAAATGCTTGGTGAGGGGAGTAGGAACTAAAGATATTATTAAAATGTGAATTATTCATCATAAAATAGTCTGTCTAAAATTGTTAAAAAGTTATGGCTTTTATTATCATGAATACCTTTGAATTTACATCTAACTTGTGGTATCATTTAATATGCTGAAAATTAAAGGAGCATTAAATGAACGATATAAAAAAGATATGCAATGCGACTAATTTGAAATACCTAGCTGTTGCACTTATGTTTTTGGACCAAATCTATCAGATGTTCGGGAGTATGGGGGCACCTATATGGTTGACGATGTTGGGACGTCTGGCTTTCCCAATTTTCCTCTTTCTTGCTGCTGATAGTTTTCACTACACTCATGATCGTATGGCTTTTCTCAGGCGTCTGCTTTACATGAGTTGGTTTATGATCATTGGCAACGCCATCATTGGTAGTATTTTTCATAATGGTAGTATCGGTTTAACCAACAATGCCTTTTCAACCTTCTTTATTACTGGGATTTTTATTTGTTCTTGGGATTTGTTGGCTAAGGGGCTTCGCGATAAATCGAACAAGGAGTTGATTCAAGGGATTGGTGTCTTTCTCTTGCCGATTCTATCATCCATTCCGGTTGTAATCCTTGCAGGTATATTTGAAACACCACATGCAAACCCACTCCTTGTGCAGATTGTTGCCTTTATCCTGTCACTTGTTCCAAGTATTATCATGGTTGAGGGTGGCTTTGTGATGGTTATTCTTGGTTTGCTGTTCTATATTTTCCGTACCAATCGCATTGCTCAAATCATTGTCTTAGCTGTTATTTCAGTGATTGCCCATCTCTTTGATCCGACGGGTGTGCAATGGATGATGGTCTTTGCTGCGATTCCTATGTATTTCTATAATGGTGAGCGTGGTAGTGGTAACAAGAATTTCTTCTATATTTTCTACCCAGCCCATATTTATCTCTTGTGGATCCTAGCAAGTTTGTTTAGATAAAATGACAAAGACAGTCCTTGTGCTGTCTTTTTTCATGCTCAAAGTCCGTTTTTATAGTTTGTTTCCTGCTTCTAAAACTGCTATAATTTAAGGCGTAATAGAATCATGCGATAAGTAAATTGGAGGTATATCATGACAAAAGTAGCAGTAGTATTTGCGGACGGATTTGAAGAAATCGAAGCCTTAAGCCCAGTGGATGTCTTTCGCCGAGCAGAATTTGACTGTAGCATGCTTGGACTCGAAAATGTGTCAGTGACTGGCTCACATGGGATTCAAGTTGCGATGGATGGCGTATTTGATGGCAATTTTGCGGATTATGACTTGGTGGTCCTTCCTGGAGGTATGCCTGGATCAACTAATCTACGCGACAACGAAACTTTGATTGCCTCTCTTCAAGAGGCTGCAAAAGCTGGAAAATACGTTGCTGCTATTTGTGCTGCACCAATTGTTCTCGAACGTGCTGGTCTTCTTGAAGGGCGTAAATTCACATGTTTTCCTGGCGTAGAGGAACAAATTGCATCTGGCGAGCATCAAACTGACTTGGTAGTTGTTGATGGTAATATTGTCACTAGCCGTGGTGCTGGAACAGCATTAGCCTTTGCTTATGCCTTGGTCGATCTGTTGGGTGGCGATGGTCAGCAGTTGGCTCATACTATGGTTTACGACAGATTGTTTAAATAATGTTTTTTAGGGCTCTTGTTCAAGAACTCTAGCACCTCTTGTTAGGAATGTTGACAATTTATTTTCCCCTATGAGATGATAGAGAACGTATCAAACAGAGGGCCTAGTTATAGGCTGGAGAGACCTTAGCTTAATTTTATAAGCTTTGGTTTTTTCTTTTCTCCTTTGACATCCGTCTTGAAAACGGTTATAATAATCACAAAATAACCTTTAAATGAGTCCAGAGAGGCTTGAAAGGTCGGACAGAGTGAAACAGCAGGGGATTTCCTGTGATTTTTTGTGCGACCTTGCCATGTGGCGAGGTTTTTTTGATGACAGTTTGCAGTTTAGAAAGGGTTGTCATGATTTTAGTTGAAGATTTAACCATTGTGAGTCAGCGTGAGATTGCACCTCGTATTTTTGAGATGGTGCTAAAGGGAGAGATGGTTACGGATATGCAGGTTGGTCAGTTCGTCCACCTCAAGGTGCCAGACCCAAGTAAGCTCCTTCGTCGTCCGATTTCCATCTCAGAGATTGACTACGACAAGAAAGAGGCAACCATTGTCTATCGTGTGGAGCGTGAGGGCACAGCTATTCTCTCTAAGATGGTAGCTGGTCAAACCATTGATACCATGGGCCCTCAGGGAAATGGTTTTGATATTTCCGTTGTCGATGCTGGGCAGAAAGCTCTCCTTGTTGGTGGTGGTATCGGTGTGCCACCTTTGGTTGAGACGGCTAAGCAGTTGAAGGCTAAAGGTGTGGAAGTCGTGTCTGTGATTGGTTTTGCCAATAAGAAAGCCGTCATCTTGGAGGACAAGCTCAAGGCTTGTGGTGATGTTTATGTGACCACTGATGACGGTTCATACGGTATCAAGGGTTACGTTTCGACGGTTATTGATGGTTTCGACTGGACTCCAGATGCCGTTTACAGTTGCGGAGCTCCAGGCATGCTTAAATATGTCGATAGCAAGTTTGAAAATCATCCTCATGCCTATGTTTCTATGGAAGCTCGCATGGCTTGTGGTATGGGTGCTTGCTATGCCTGTGTGGTTCACGTAAAAGGAGAGTCGGATGCCAAAAATCTTCGTGTTTGCGAGGAAGGGCCGGTCTTCCCCACCGGAAAAGTCATCGTCTAGGAGGTTACCATGTCAGAGACTAAATCAGAAAATCGTTTAGCTATTAGCCTTCCAGGGCTCGACTTGAAAAATCCCATTATCCCAGCCTCAGGTTGCTTTGGTTTTGGGCAAGAGTACGCCAAGTATTATGATTTGGACAAACTAGGTTCTATCATGATTAAGGCAACAACTGCCAACCCTCGTTTTGGTAATCCAACACCACGTGTGGCTGAGACACCATCAGGCATGCTTAATGCCATTGGCTTGCAAAATCCTGGTGCTGATGCTGTCTTGTCTGAAAAACTACCTTGGTTGCAGGAGCATTATCCTGGGCTTCCAATCATTGCCAATGTAGCTGGATTTTCTAACGAAGAATATGCGGAAGTCTCTCACAAGATTTCCAAAGCTAGCAACGTCAAGGCTATCGAGCTTAATATCTCATGTCCAAACGTAGACCATGGCAATAACGGCCTTCTCATCGGACAAGTCCCAGAGCTTGCCTACGCAGCCGTAAAAGCCAGTGTCTCTCATTCTGATGTGCCCGTCTATGTCAAACTGACACCAAGCGTGGCTGATATCACAAGTGTAGCCAAGGCAGTCGAAGATGCCGGTGCGACAGGCTTCACTATGATTAACACCTTGGTTGGTACACGCTATGACTTGGCGACTCGCAAACCTATCATTGCTAATGGTCAAGGTGGTATGTCAGGGCCAGCTGTCTTCCCAGTAGCCCTTAAACTCATCCGCCAAGTTGCTCTAGCGTCAGACCTCCCAATCATCGGTATGGGTGGCGTCGACAGTGCCGAAGCGGCTATCGAAATGTTCATCGCTGGTGCCTCAGCTATCGGTGTCGGAACAGCCAATTTCGCAGATCCCTATGCCTGCCCTAAAATCATTGACCGTCTCCCTGAGGTCATGGACAAGTATGGCATTACAACTCTTGAGGACTTGCGCAAAGAAGTTCGAACAGAGTTGTTGGGGAAATAGAATAAAAATAACTTTTTTAAGGAATTTAACAAAGGTATAATTACTTTCATCCCCCTTTGACATTCCCTTATAAAAGCGCTATAATAGAACAAATTGAACTGAACCTTTAATCGAGTCCAGAGAGGCGAGAAAGGTGTACTGAGATGCTACGGCATCACTAAAGGGTAGGGACTGCCCTGTTTTCGTGCAACCTTCGCTGACTGGCGGAGGTTTTTTGTGTGAAAGGATATAAGAAATGAGAGAAAAACGTCCTGTTATTGCCCTTGATTTCCCGACTTTTGAGGATGTGAAGGCATTCTTTGCTAAGTTTCCTGCTGATGAAAAGCTCTATGTGAAGATTGGTATGGAACTTTACTATGCGGCTGGTCCAGAGATTGTTCGCTACGTTAAAGAGCTTGGCCATAGTGTTTTCCTTGACCTTAAGCTTCACGATATTCCAAATACTGTCAAATCTGCAATGCGTGTTTTGTCTAACCTTGGTGTTGATATGACAAATGTGCATGCGGCTGGTGGTGTGGAAATGATGAAGGCTGCGCGTGAAGGCTTGGGTGATGGTCCAATCTTGATTGCTGTAACTCAGTTGACCTCTACCTCTGAAGAGCAGATGCATGATTTCCAAAATATCCAAACGACACTTCAAGAATCAGTGGTTCATTATGCTAAGAAGACTGCTGAAGCAGGCCTTGACGGTGTTGTTTGCTCAGCACACGAAGTAGAAAAAATCAAAGAAGCAACAAATGAAGATTTCGTTTGTTTGACACCTGGTATTCGTCCAGCAGGAGCAGCAGTTGGTGACCAAAAACGTGTCATGACACCTGCCGATGCGCGCCAAATTGGTTCAGATTACATTGTTGTTGGTCGTCCAATTACACAAGCTGATGATCCAGTAGCAGCTTATCAAGACATCAAGGCTCAATGGACCGGTCAATAAATTTTCAAAAAGACCTTATTTCATAGGAAAATAGACCGAATTAGGTTATAATAAAGAGTAGAAAACGCTTTACGGAGGATAATAATTATGACATTAGCATCACAAATCGCATCTGACTTGCTTGATATCAAGGCTGTTTACCTTAAACCTGAAGAACCATTTACATGGGCATCAGGAATCAAATCACCAATCTACACAGACAATCGTATTACTTTGTCTTATCCAGAAACTCGTACACTTATCGAAAATGGTTTTGTGGAAAAAATTAAGGAAGAATTTCCTGAAGTAGAAGTGATTGCTGGTACTGCAACTGCTGGTATTCCTCACGGTGCTATCATCGCTGACAAGATGAACCTTCCATTTGCCTATATCCGTAGCAAACCAAAAGATCACGGTGCTGGTAACCAAATCGAAGGTCGTGTGGTTAAAGGCGAAAAAATGGTTGTTGTTGAAGACTTGATTTCAACTGGTGGATCAGTACTTGATGCTGTAGCAGCTGCAGAGCGTGAAGGGGCTGATGTTATCGGTGTTGTGGCTATCTTCACTTACGAATTGCCAAAAGCTGAGAAAAACTTCGCTGATGCTGGCGTGAAATTGGTCACTCTTTCAAACTACACTGAGTTGATCAAAGTGGCTAAAGTGCAAGGCTACATCACAGCAGACGGACTTCAACTCTTGAAAAAATTTAAAGAAAACCAAGAAACTTGGCAAGACTAAATATCATGATTGAAGGCGGAACGTTTCAGGCGTTTCGTTTTTTTTAGTATAATTTAGGAAGTAATAGAAGCAGGGAGAATATAAGATGTCAGTAAATGAGTGGTCAGATGCAACGGCAATGGCTGAGGCCGTGCGAAATAAGACGGTCAGTCCCCGAGAACTAGTAAAGGATACTATAAGTGAAGCGGAAAGGACGAATACTAAAATCAATGCTATCGTCAGTCAACGTTACGAGAAAGCTTTAGAAGAAGCAGAAACTAGAGACTTTTCAGATAAACCTTTTGCTGGTGTCCCAATTTTCCTAAAGGATTTAGGTCAGGAGGAAGCTGGTGAGCCGTCAACAGCGGGTTCTCGCCTATTTACAAGTTATCGGGCTAAGGAAACGGATAATTATGTTAAGAAACTTGAGGAATTGGGCTTTATTATTTTAGGACGTTCTAGCACTCCTGAGTTTGGCTTCAAAAATATCAGTGATGCTCAGATTCATGGTCCTGTCAATCTACCTGATGATGTGAGGCGTAATGCTGGTGGCTCAAGTGGCGGTGCGGCTGCTATTGTGAGCTCTGGCATTTCTCCTTTGGCCCCAGCTAGTGACGGTGGGGGCTCTATTCGAATTCCAGCTTCCTTTAACGGCCTAATCGGTCTCAAGCCTACCAGAGGACGAATTCCTGTCGGTCCTGGTTCGTTTCGTGGATGGCAGGGAGCCTCTGTCCAGTTTGCTTTGACTAAGTCTGTTCGAGATACCAAACGCTTGCTTTATCATATGCAGACGTGTCAGATGGAAAGTCCATTTATCTTGCCAAAGCTCAGCAAAGATTCTTTTGATCAACCAGTCAGACCTCTGAAGATAGCTTTTTCGACTGTCTCTCCTATTGGTGGTAAGGTATCAGAATCTGCTATTGCGGCGACAAAAAAGGCTGCTAGAGCATTAGAAAGTCTAGGACATCATGTCTATGAAATCACCTATCAGCCCTTGAATGGGATTGAAGCTATGCAGTCTTACTACATCATGAATAGTGTTGAGACGGCAGCCATGTTTGATGGTATAGAGGCTGGTTTGCAACGTCAGATGACGCCTGAAGATATGGAGTTGATGACTTGGGCTATTTTCCAATCTGGGCAAAAGATTCCTGCCAAAGTTTACTCTAAAGTCCTAACTCAGTGGGACCAGTATAGCCATCAGATGGCCAATTTTCATGAGTCTTACGATATTCTTCTGACTCCTACAGTGGCGGATGTGGCACCTAAGCATGGGCAGTTTGCCCTCTCTGAAAGCCTACAGAACCAACTCAAGCATATGTCTGAGTTTGATTGGCCAAAACAACAAGAACTTATTTGGGATATGTTTGCGGATAGTTTAGATTGGACGCCTTTCACCCAACAAGCTAACCTGACGGGACAACCATCGATTTCTTTACCTGTCTATCGTGATGGGCAAGGGCTGTCCCTTGGTGTTCAACTGACAGCCGCCAAGGGAAGAGAAGACCTCCTCTTACACTTGACCCAACAAATGGAAGAAGGTTCGGTTTTTAGCTAGCTATACTCATTCTCGGTTCAATTTTTTGTAAAACCCTTTCAAATAGTGTAGGCTTAGATTATAAGTTTTTAACTTAACTTTATTATTTGTTTTAAGGAGACACACATAGATGAAAAAGAGATTTTTCGCCGTTTTCAGCCTAATCTTGGCTGCGGTCTTTTTGGTTGCCTGCTCGTCACAAAGTACAGGTGAGAAGAACTGGGAAAAGATTGAGAAACGTGGTAGCATCAAGGTTGCGACTGCTGGAACACTTTACCCACAAACCTATCACGATGATAAGAATAATTTGACTGGTTATGACGTTGAGATTCTCAAAGAAGTTGGAAAACGTCTTAAGTTGAAAATTGAATTCACTGAGATGGGTGTAGATGGCATGCTTACTGCTGTAAATAGTGGGCAAGTCGATATCGCTAACTACTCACTCGAAGACGACAACAAGAATGTTAAAAAATTCTTACGTTCTGAACCATACAAGTATTCCTTCACTTCAATGGTCGTTCGTGAATCGGATAATTCTGGAATCTCTTCATGGAAGGATCTCAAAGGCAAAAAGGCAGCCGGTGCTGCAAGTACAAAGTACATGAAGATTGCCAAAAAAATGGGTGCTGAACTCGTCGTATATGATAATGTTACCAATGACGTTTACATGCAAGACTTGGTAAATGGGCGTACAGACGTTATCGTCAACGATTACTATTTGCAAAAGATGGCAGTAGCCGCTGTCAAAGACAAGTACCCAGTTAAGATCAACGACGGTATCTACAGTAACCCTTACTCAACAAGCTTTACTTTCTCATTGAAGAATAAAACTCTTCAAGAAAAAGTTAATAAAGCTATCAAAGATATGAAGAAAGATGGTACCCTTACTAAGATTTCAGAGAAATTCTTTGCTGGTCAAGACGTTACAAAGAAAACAAAAGTTGACTATACTGAGATTGATATCTCTGATGTTGAATAATATGAGCGATCCAATTGGATCGCTTATTTGCTAAAGAAATGTTTAGAAAGTTAGACTTATGATTATTGATTTTTCGCTGATTCTAAAAAGCATTCCTTATGTCTTATCAGGTCTGCCTTATACCTTAGGAATCTCTCTTTTAAGCTTTATGGTTGGGAATGTTTTTGCTATCATCCTTGCCTTTATGCGAATGTCTCAAAAGCCTTGGTTAAAGTATCCAGCCCGCATTTATATTTCCATCATGCGTGGGGTTCCTATGTTGGTCGTGCTCTTCATTCTTTACTTTGGTTTGCCTTATGTTGGTGTTCAGCTACCTGCCCTTCTTTGTGCCTTTATTGGCTTCTCCTGTGTTAGTGCCGCTTATATGGCAGAGATTTTCCGTTCATCCATAGTTGCCGTAGATAAGGGGCAGTGGGAAGCAGCTCGCTCTCTTGGTCTTCCTCAGAAGTCTATTATCCGTCGGATTATCTTACCTCAGGCTATGCGTATAGCAGTAGCCCCTCTTGGTAATGTTATTATTGATATGGTTAAGAGTTCCTCATTGGCTGCTATGATTACAGTGCCTGACATTTTCCAAAATGCTAAGATTATCGGTGGGCGTGAGTATGACTACATGTCTATGTATATCCTAATTGCCCTTATTTACTGGACTTTGAGCTTTACTTTAGAACT
Source organism: Streptococcus sp. CCH5-D3 (assembly GCF_001556435.1). NCBI lineage: Bacteria > Bacillati > Bacillota > Bacilli > Lactobacillales > Streptococcaceae > Streptococcus > Streptococcus sp. CCH5-D3. The sequence continues at coordinate 49,917 of NZ_LSIW01000072.1, read as the reverse complement.
GCTTGAAGGCTATCTTGAAAAACGTTTAGTTAGCTATTGATTTTTGAAAAAATTGTTTGAATATCTAATAAAATATTGAAAATTATTTAATTCTAATCTTATAAATGTGGTATAATAAAAGCGATTTAAAAATCAGAAAGGTCTTTTGGAATGAAGAAGAAAACAGTCGTTGCAACGACACTATCAACCCTACTCGTCTCAACTGCCATCTTGGCTAATGCTGTCCAAGCTGACGAGATAGAAACTCATGCAGCTGTAACAGCACCAAGCACTGAAGTGGTAGCTACAGAGGCAACTACCAATGCGACATCTACTGCAGCAACAACTGGATCAAGCGAGTCTGCAGCTCCAGTAGCTAGTTCAACATCAGTTGTTACTGCTTCTACAGCTGAAACAAGCGAGACACCAGTTGCCACAACTAGTGAAACAGCAACTGCAGCCACAACTCCTACAACAGAAGTCGTGACAAATGCTAGCACAAGTGCCAGCAACGACACTGTAACTGTTCTTCACACCAACGATGTTCATGGACGTATGGTTGAAGATGATCGTAACGGAGTTATTGGTGATGCCCTTTTGTCTGGTATCGTCAATGATTCTCGTTCAAAAGGAACAACCCTTGTCTTTGACTCTGGGGACTCATTCCAAGGTCTTCCAATCTCAAACAGCTCTAAGGGTGAGGACATGGCAAGCGTCATGAATGCTGTTGGTTTTGATGCCATGACAGTGGGTAACCATGAGTTCGATTTTGGTCTTGACCAATTGCGTCGTTTGAGCAAACAAATCAATTTCCCAATCATCACATCTAACGTTTATGTGGACGGCGTACGTCTTTTCCAACCATCTACAATCGTTGACAAAACACCTGGTGTTGATGGAGATGAAGTAGTTGTTATTGGTGTTACTACACCTGAGACAGCTACTAAGACACACCCACGTAATATCACTGGTGTCTCTTTCACCGATCCTATTACTGAGGTTAAAGCTGTTGTTGACCAAGTGGAATCAAATGCTCGTGCTGAAGGTAAGGAATACAAGACTTATATTGTCCTTAGTCACTTGGGTATAGATACAACAACTCCAGTTGAATGGCGTGGATCAACATTGGCAGAAGCTCTTTCAAACTATGCACCTTTAAAAGGAAAACGTGTTCTTGTCCTTGATGGTCACTCACACACTCTTCACACAGCGACATACGGCGATAATGTCACTTACAACCAAACTGGTAGCTACCTTAACAATGTCGGCCGCGTCGTTTATAATTCTGACCGTATCTTGTCACATGGCGTGATTTCACACGACGAAGCTAAGAAGAATTATCAAGTTAACCCAACAGTTAAAACTATGATTGATGACATCCAAGCTAAGTATAAGGCAGATTCTTCGAAAGTAGTTATCGAAAATAGTCCAGTTAAACTTAGCGGTGACCGTATGGACGTTCGTGTTCGCGAAACTAACCTTGGTAATGTTGTCGCTGATGCTCTCTTAGATTACGGACAATCAGCCTTCACACACAAGTCTAACCTTGCCGTAACAAACGGTGGTGGTCTTCGTGAAACAATTGCCAAAGACAAACCAATCACTAAAGGTGATATCATTGCCGTTCTTCCATTTGGTAACTCAGTTGCTCAAATTCAAGTGACAGGTCAAAATATCCATGATATGTTTGTCAAATCTCTTGGTTCTATTCTCCAAGTTGACGAAAGTGGTAAAACTGTTCTAGATGAAAATGGTCAACCTCTTCTTGAACCATCTGGCGGTTTCCTTCAAGTATCAGGAGCTCGTGTTTATTATGACACAACACTTCCAGCAGAAAAACGTATCTTGTCAATTGACATTTTTGATCCAGAAACTGGTACCTATAAACCACTCAACACTAATGAAACTTACTACCTTGTAACCAATGACTTCTTGGCTGCTGGTGGTGATGGCTTCACAATGCTTGGTGGTCCTCGTGAAGAAGGTCCTTCAATGGATACCGTCTTTGCGGATTACTTGACACATGCAGACCTTTCTAAGTATGCAGTTATCAATCCAAACTCACGTACCATTTCTATTTCAAGTGCTGATTTTGCTGCCTTGAACAAAAAAGAAAATGCAGAAGATCCTACATTCAATCCATTGAGTCCTGTTACGCCATCTAGCGTTGCTGAAGACCTTAAAACAACTAAACCAGTTGTATCTAAAGTAGTAACGACACCTAATGGTAAAGTATTCTTCGTTTCAACAAGAAACGAAGCACTTAAAGAAACAGAAAAAGTGGCAGAAGCTTCTGCTCAAACTGAAGTTCTTCCTACAACAGGTGATAAGGCCTCACACGCTGGACTCCTTGGACTTGGAATGTTGCTAACTCTCTTTGGACTTAGTGGAAAACACAAAGGTAAAGAGAAATACTAAGAAGTTTGCAGATAAAAAAAGAGTTAACCATTTGGCTAACTCTTTTTTGTTTTCTTGTTGTTGCTATGTGTTTTTCGATACTGACTTGGTGTTTGATCGTAATAGTGTTTAAATTGACGGTTGAAATTTGATAAATTGTTAAAACCAACATCAGTAGCAATTTCCAAAACTGGTTTAACACTATTACGGAGCTCTTCGCAAGCAGCATTAAGTCTTGCTTGAATGATAAATTCGGTACAAGAGGTACCAGTTTGTTGCTTAAAAATCGTCATAAAGTGAGTCTTACTATACCCCATAAGCAATGACAACTTATCAATAGTGAGATTTTCGGCATAATGCTGGTTAATGTAATCAATAATTTCCCGAATTTTTTCATTCTTACGATAATGATCATCAGAAGTCTTTCGCTCTACCAAGCGATAGAAGTAGAAGAGATAGATTAATTCCTCTAGTTTTGACTTGAGAAGAAGTTCATAGTGACGTTCTTTCTGACGAATCATCTTAAAAATCTCAAAAAGAAGAGCTTTAATTTCTGTATAACCCTCGTCTGACGGTCTTAGACATTGTTTAAACTTAAAATTGGAATTCTGTAAGGGCTGAAGATAACGGAGACTAAGCAGATCCACCAGAGACTGTCCCAACATATCCAAATGAAAATGAAGAGTATCAGTATGATGAGACTGATTATCTATGGGATGAATCGAATGAAGCTCATTAGGACCTATCAAAAAAATATCTCCAGCCTGGCTGTCAAAATAGTCATAATCAATATGATAGCGAGCTGTCCCCTCATAAACGTACTGTATTTCAAGCTCAGGATGCCAATGAAATAGAATATCAGGGCGTCCATTTTCGACCTTAATTTCCGCCAGTCGAAAAGGAAGCAGATTATCATCAAAATCTATCAAATGTTTAAAATCAGTATCAGTAGCTGCTTGACTCATGATTAACCTTTCAAAATCATAGAATAATACCATGATAGCATTTTCTTTCTTAAAAAGCATGAGTTAATCGTCTTATAGTATTGGTAGTTTTTAGTTTACATAATTTTATTTCTGTATTTAAGTATGCAAAATAAAAAGATGACTAAGCATCCTTTTTACATAAATTTAGTTATGTTTATTTTCCTAGACAGAACTGACTAAAGAGTTGTGTAATGAGTTCATCTGGGGCGGCGTCACCAGTGATTTCTCCTAAAACTTCCCAGGTACGTGTCATATCAACCTGTAAGAGGTCAACAGGCATGCCTAATTCAAGACCTTGATTGACTGCTTCAAGACTTTCGAGAGCTTTTTCAATGAGTGAAATGTGACGGGCATTTGAGAGATAAGTAGCATCTTTCTCCACTAGGCCAGCATTATCAAAGAAGAGCTGATTGATGCAATCTTCGATTTTGTCAATATTTTCATTCTTGAGGACTGAAATTGGAATGATATCTTTGGGAAGCTCTTCCATTTGGATTGCTTGTGGTAGGTCTGTCTTATTTAGAAGAATGATGCGATTGCTATTTTGACTGATTTCTAGTAATGTACGGTCTTGCTCTGTTAACGGTTCGGAGCTATTAAGCACAAGGAGAACCAGGTCAGCCTCTTCGAGAGCTTTCTTAGAACGCTCAACACCAATCTTTTCAACCACATCATCTGTGTCTCGAATACCGGCGGTATCGATTAACTTAAGTGGAACACCCTTGATATTAACGTATTCTTCAATGACATCACGGGTAGTACCTTCAATATCCGTAACGATAGCTTTCTCCTCGCGTAGGAGATTGTTAAGAAGACTAGATTTTCCGACATTTGGACGACCAATGATTGCTGTTGAAAGGCCTTCTCGTAGGATTTTTCCTCGTTTAGCAGTGGCAAGAAGATTTTCTAAAAGTGCTTGGAACTCTTGCGTTTTTTCACGGACAAGAGCTGTGGTAACTTCTTCAACATCATCATATTCTGGGTAATCAATATTAACTTCGACTTGAGCCAAGGTGTTAAGGATTTCTTGGCGAGTGTTGTTAATGAGATTCTTGAGCGAACCATCAAGTTGAGAGACGGCAACGGCCATAGCCTTATCAGTCTTAGCACGAATCAAATCCATGACAGCTTCGGCCTGAGTCAAGTCCACACGACCATTCAAAAAGGCACGTTTGGTAAATTCTCCAGGTTCAGCCATACGAGCTCCAGAACGAATAAGAAGTTGGAGGATTTCATTAGTCACAGCAACCCCACCGTGAGTGTTTATCTCCACGACATCCTCACGCGTAAAGGTCTTTGGCGCACGCATAACACTTACCATGACTTCATCAATGGTTTCCTCATTTTCGACAATATGGCCGTAATTGATAGTATGTGAAGTAACTGATTCTAGATTTCTTCCTTTGAAAACTTTATTAGCAATGGCGATAGCATCGGTTCCAGATAAGCGAACGATACCGATAGCACCTTCACCTAAGGGCGTTGAAATGGCAGTAATCGTATCAAATTCTTTGGTAATTGACATAGTTATTCCTTTGGATTTTTTCTGTATAAGTTTTAAAATGACTTAATTTCATTGTAACGCAAAAGAGCAGTAGTCGCAAGGACTGGTGCTGATAAAGCCAAGAAAAAAGAGCCTGAGCTCTTTTCTTTATTTGTGGCGTTCAAAGTATGATTTGGTTTCTTTAAAGATGATTGGTGAAAGGACTAGGAGGGCAATCAAGTTAGGCAATGCCATCAAGCCGTTTACGATATCCGCAATTTTCCAAACAACATCAAGTGTGAGGTAACCACCAAGAGCAACCATAACCACAAAAATGAGGCGGTAGAGTGGAAGGAATTTAGTTGATTTGAAAATGAATTCGAAACAACGTTCACCGTAGTAAGACCAACCCAAGATTGTTGTAAAGGCAAAGAGAACTAAAGAAAGTGTTAAGGCAATTTCACCAAATGTACCAAAAACAGAAGAGAAGGCGGCTTGTGTCATTGGGGCACCTTCTAGGCTACCTGACCATTGACCAGTTACAAGGATAGCAAGACCTGTAAGCGTACAGATGATAATCGTATCAATGAAAGTACCTGTCATCGAAATCAAACCTTGTTCAACAGGTTCTTCGGTCTTAGCGGCAGCGGCAGCGATAGGAGCTGATCCAAGACCTGACTCATTTGAGAAGACACCACGCGCAATACCAAGTCGCATAGCGACCATGACTGTTGCACCAGCAAAACCACCTACGGCTGCTTTCCCAGTAAAGGCAGATTGGAAGACCATTTCAAGAACTGGTAAAAGTTGATTAAAGTTTGTAAAGATAACCACAAGAGCTGCTAGGATATAAAGTCCAGCCATAAATGGTACTACCTTTTCAGAAACTTTAGAGATAGATTGGATACCACCAAAAATGATGGCAGCAGTTATAAGAGCAAGTAAGATACTTACGATTTTTGGTGACCAGTCAAAGCTGTTTTGAAGTGAGGCGGTGATTGAGTTAACTTGAGAGAAAGTACCAATCCCCAACCATGCAACAAGCACACCTGCAAAGGCAAAGAAGTAGGCCAAAGGTTTAGCAATTATTTGCCATTTTCCAGAGAAACCATGTGTGATGTAATACATTGGACCACCAGAAACATTACCTTGGTCGTCAAGTGTACGGAATTTAATAGCCAAAAGACCTTCGGAATATTTGGTTGCCATACCAAAGAAAGCGGCAATCCACATCCAGAAAAGGGCACCAGGTCCACCAGTTTTGATGGCTGTAGCTACCCCAACAATGTTACCTGTACCAACAGTTGCAGCAAGAGCTGTCGCAAGGGCTGCAAAACTAGAAATATCACCTTCCCCTTTATCTTCAGCAAAGATAAGTTTAAAAGCTTTAGGAAGACGAAGAACTTGCAAAAGTCCAAGACGAAGCGTAAGGTAAATCCCAGTTCCTACAAGAAGGACCAAAAGGGGTGGACCCCAGACAAAATCATCAATTGTAGTAAAAAAGTCTAACATGAATGTAACAATCTCCTTTAACCGAGACGTCAAAAAAGAGGTTTGGCTTAACCAGACCTCTGAGAATACAAAGCTATTAATACAAGTTAAAAACTTGCGATGCTTTCTGTCCTTTTACCTGAGAGTTTCGGTTGTTACCCCTTGCCCCTTCGGTGTCTTGTTTACAGCTAAGGCTGCTTCAAGATCTCTCCAGAAGTCCGTCAATCACCAGTCTTCCTGATGACATCACTCGGTTCTTATTTTATTGTGGTTCTATCTTATCGAAAAAACCGAACAGTGTCAACACTAATTTTCATCAAAACTATAAAAAACCGAATATTACACTTAAGAATGCCTTTCACCAAAATCTAGAAAAGTTTGGAATAACAATCATTTTAAGCAAACAACCTCCCAATAAAAACAAACGATTATTTGCTAAAGTTATTTCACACTCATTATGAATAGAGTCTGCATTTTCATCCAAAAAATGATAAAATAGTAGAGCTTATTTTTGAGAATGGAGAATATGATGAACCCATTATTAACTGGTATGAATGACAAACAGGCCGAAGCCGTCCAAACAACTGAAGGTCCTTTGTTGATTATGGCAGGTGCAGGATCAGGGAAGACACGTGTACTTACCCACCGCATTGCCTACCTTATCGACGAAAAAATGATCAATCCTTGGAATATTTTGGCCATTACCTTTACCAATAAGGCAGCTCGTGAGATGCGTGAGCGTGCTATGGCTTTAAACCCAGCAACTTCAGAAACCTTGATTGCGACCTTCCATAGTATGTGCGTGCGAATCCTTCGTCGTGAAGCGGACCATATTGGCTACAATCGAAACTTTACTATCGTGGATCCTGGTGAACAACGTACTTTGATGAAACGTATTCTCAAGAATCTTAATCTTGATCCTAAGAAGTGGAATGAACGTGCCATCTTAGGGACGATTTCCAACGCAAAAAATGACCTCTTGGATGAAGTGGCTTATGAGCACCAAGCTGGTGACATGTATACTCAAATCGTTTCTAAATGTTACAAAGCCTATCAGGAAGAGCTCCGTCGTAGTGAAGCCATGGATTTCGACGATTTGATTATGATGACTCTGCGTCTCTTTGACAAAAATCCCGATGTGCTCGCTTATTATCAGCAGCGGTATCAGTATATTCACGTGGATGAATATCAAGATACCAACCATGCTCAGTATCAGTTGGTAAAACTCTTAGCATCTCGCTTCAAGAATATCTGTGTCGTGGGTGATGCTGACCAATCAATCTACGGTTGGCGTGGGGCTGACATGCAGAACATCCTTGATTTTGAGAAGGACTATCCTGAAGCTAAGGTTGTCCTCTTGGAGGAAAACTACCGTTCAACCAAGAAAATTCTCCAAGCAGCCAACGAAGTTATCAAGAACAACCGTAACCGCCGTCCTAAGAAACTTTGGACTCAAAATGATGACGGTGAACAAATTGTTTATTACCGTGCTAATGACGAGCGTGATGAAGCTGTTTTTGTTGCTTCAACTATTGATAACATTATTCGTGAAGAAGGTAAGAACTTCAAGGATTTCGCTGTACTTTACCGTACCAATGCTCAGTCTCGTACCATTGAAGAAGCTTTACTCAAGTCTAATATTCCTTATACCATGGTTGGAGGAACCAAGTTCTATAGCCGTAAAGAAATTCGTGATGTCATTTCTTACTTGAACTTGATTGCCAATCCTGCTGATAATATTAGCTTTGAACGTGTCGTTAATGAACCTAAACGTGGAGTTGGGCCTGGGACACTAGAAAAGATCCGTAAGTTTGCCTATGAGCAAAACATGAGCCTCCTAGATGCTTCAGCTAATATTATGTTGTCTCCTATTAAGGGGAAAGCAGCTCAGGGCGTTTACGATTTTGCTAACATGATTCTGAACCTACGTGATCAGCTAGATGGACTAAGTATCACTGAAGCTGTAGAGGCTGTTTTGGATAAGTCTGGTTATCTGGATGCTCTTTCGATGCAACAAACACTTGAAAGTCAAGCGCGCATTGAAAATATCGAAGAATTCATGTCTGTTACTAAGAATTTTGACGAAACCAACACCGATGGTACGGAGGACGAGTCAGGTATTGACCGTTTAGGCCGTTTCTTGAACGATTTAGCGTTGATTGCTGATACGGACGATGGTGATATGGAAGCAGCAGAAGTAACCTTGATGACTCTTCATGCTGCCAAAGGACTTGAATTCCCAGTTGTCTTCCTAATTGGTATGGAAGAGGGTGTTTTCCCTTTGTCACGTGCCTCAGAAGAGCCAGATGAACTCGAAGAAGAGCGTCGTTTGGCTTACGTAGGTATTACTCGGGCGGAAGAGATTCTTTTCCTTACCAACGCTAATACGCGTACGCTTTTTGGTAAGACTAGCTATAATCGTCCTAGCCGTTTCTTACGTGAAATTTCAGATGATTTATTACAATATCAAGGTCTAGCACGTCCAGCCAATTCATCATTTGGTGTTCGTTTTACAAAGGAAGAGCCGATACAATTTGGTCAGGGCATGAGTTTACAACAAGCGCTTCAGACCAGAAAAGCAAATGCACAACCGCAAAGACACACTGGCGCTCAGCCATTTTCAAAAGCTACTGGGGGACTACCTTTTGGTAAGACTTTAGACTCTGGCAACTCAGCTACAGATTGGGAAATCGGAGATATCGCTCACCACAAGAAATGGGGAGATGGTACCGTCCTAGAAGTAACTGGAAGTGGCAAGACACAGGAACTTAAGATAAAATTCCCAGAAGTTGGACTTAAAAAAGTCTTGGCAAGCGTAGCACCTATTGTGAAGAAATAGAAAGGGACCGAAAGGTCCTTTTTATAAGCCCTCCCTATCACATTGATAAAAAATTTCTATTAGACAGCTAGCTTTTCTGGGTGTAGAATGAAGGCAACTTTTGTTTTGGAGGACACCCATATGTCACGAGAATTTTCATTTGAAACCTTACAATTACACGCTGGACAAACACCTGACAAGGAAACAAAATCACGTGCTGTTCCAATTTACCAAACCACTTCATATGTTTTTGACGACGCTCAAGAAGGTGAAGATCTCTTTGCCCTTAGAAAGCCTGGTAATATTTACACACGGATTACCAATCCAACAGTAGCAGTACTTGAAGAACGTATTGCAGCCCTCGAAGGTGGTGTTGGTGCCTTGGCTACGGCATCAGGTATGGCTGCAATCACCTATGCTATCCTTGGTTTGGCACATGCTGGCGATCACGTTGTTGCCGCGACAACCCTCTATGGTGGGACATTCAATCTCTTAAAAGAAACTCTTCCACGCTATGGTATCACAACAACTTTTGTAGATGTTGACAATCCTGAAGAAATTGAAACCGCTATCAAAGATAATACCAAGCTTGTCTTGATTGAGTCTTTGGGAAATCCGCTTATCAATATTCCTGATTTTGAAAAAATTGCTGAGATTGCTCACAGTCATAAGATTCCATTGGTTGCTGACAATACTTTTGGAACTCCATATCTCATCAATGTTATCTCCCATGGTGTAGATATCGTGGTTCATTCTGCAACTAAGTTTATCGGTGGACATGGAACAACTATTGGAGGTCTTATCGTCGATTCTGGTAAATTTGACTGGGAAGCTTCAGGCAAATTCCCACAGTTGGTTGACGAGGACCCATCTTACCACAATATCAGCTATACGCGTGATGTTGGTCCAGCAGCATTTGTAACTGCCCTTCGTACACAACTTTTGCGTGACACAGGGGCTGCCTTGGCACCTTTCAATGCTTTCTTGCTCTTGCAAGGACTTGAAACACTTTCACTTCGTGTCGAACGCCACGTCGAAAATACTAAAAAAATCGTAGACTTTTTGGAAAATCATCCAAAAGTTGAAAAAGTTAACTATCCTGGATTACCATCAAGTCCTTACTATGATTTGGCACAAAAATACTTCCCTAAAGGACCAGGTTCTATTTTCACTTTCCATGTTAAAGGTGGACAAGACGAAGCACGTACTGTTATTGATAATCTTGAAATCTTCTCAGATTTAGCCAACGTTGCTGACGCAAAATCTTTGGTGGTGCACCCTGCAACAACAACTCACCAACAATTGGCAGAAGCTGATTTACTAGCTTGTGGCGTCACTCCAAATCAAATTCGTATCTCAGTTGGTTTGGAAAACGCAGATGATTTGATTGAAGATTTAAAACTAGCTCTTGATAAAATCTAAGTATTTCAATACAAAATGATTTAGCCAGCTCTTTAGCTGGTTTTTTGTTATACTATCCCTATGAAATTTGTTTTTGATTTGGATGGAACCCTATGTTTTGATGGTATGACCATGTCAAAAGACCTACAAAAGGTTCTTTTAACTGCACCAAAATACGGGCATGAAATTATTTTTGCAACAGCACGCTCTTACAGAGACTGTCTTAGTATTTTAGAAGGAGAATTGAGAAAGCTGACAGTAGTTGGCTTAAACGGTGGTGAAGTCTTTCAAGATGAACACTTAGTATCACAATACACAATACCTTCTTCTGGTCTAAGAATGATTGTTAGTTACTGTGATACTTATAATCTCCCTTATTTTATTGATGATACCTTTAATTATGCTATTCAAAATCCTGAGCAAATCCCTTTTCTTTCAAATGTTGATCCATTAAACAAAGCAAGAATTTTGCCTGTTCATGAACTTAATGAGCCTATCAAAGTTGTTATTCCACTTGTAGAGCATGAAGATATACGTGAAGACTTTATCTTTAATCTAAACAAACTGGAATGTTTAGACCTTAGTTATCATGATATCGAAAGGTGTCTTTACATTAATCCTAAAGGTGTAACCAAGGCTAGTACTGTTTTAAACCACTTTGGTAAAGACTTTGTAGCTTTTGGAAATGATCAAAATGATATTTCTCTTTTCAAAAATGCTATATATGGAGTGCAAATTGGTGATTATCCCTACCTAAAAAACTTTGCGGATGAGGTTATTCCTGCAATTAATGCAGTTATTGCTGAAAAAATTAGACTACTGTTTGAAAAGTTCTAAACAAATGCTTAGGCTTATTGCTATATTTACAGTACAATAGTTAAAAAAGTATTGGAGGACTAACATGCCAAAATTTATTGGAAAACCAGTTACGGTAGCAGAAGACAAACAACTTCAAGTTGGAGATACCTTGCGTGACTTTAACTTGACCGCGACAGATTTGACGAAAAAATCACTTTCAGAATTCGATGGAAAGAAAAAAGTTATCTCTATCGTTCCATCAATCGATACTGGTATCTGTTCAACTCAAACACGTACCTTTAATAAGGAATTGTCAGAATTAGACGATACAGTAGTTATTACTATTTCAGTGGACCTACCATTTGCACAAGCTCGTTGGTGTGGTGCTGAAGGACTTGAAAATGCCATCATGCTTTCTGACTACTATGATAATAGTTTCGGTAAAGATTATGGTGTCCTCATTGAAGAATGGCACTTGTTAGCACGTGCAGTTTTAGTGGCAGATGCTGACAATAAGATTACTTATGTCGAATATTTGGACAATATCAATACTGATCCAAACTATGAAGCAGCAGTAGCAGCGGTTAAAAGCTTATAAAATGAGGCTCAGGTCTCTTTTTTATTTTTGCCTTTCTTACAGTTTTTACTTGCAAAAGTATTAGCTTCTTGCTATTATTGTATAGCAATACTCAATATGGATAGTAAAATATAAAAAAGGAGATTCAATGTCTGAAAAAGAAAGACCTCAACTGATTATCGATTACGAAGCTAATACAGACAAACTTGTTCGTTTAGGCGATGTTGTCGATCAATTTAAAGGGAAAGCTGTCCCTGCTAAGGCAGAACCTGGCGAATTTTCTGTCATTAATCTATCGGATATGACACCCAACGGCATTGCCTACGATGACCTAAAGACGTTTTCTGAAGAACGCCGGAAATTATTACGATTTCTCTTAGAAGATGGGGATGTTCTTATTGCTTCTAAGGGAACTGTACAAAAAGTTGCTGTTTTCGAAGATCAGGGCAAGCGAGAAGTTGTCGCCTCATCAAATATCACAGTATTACGACCTAAGGAAAAACTCCGTGGTTTCTACATCAAGTTTTTCCTTGAGACAGAGATTGGTCGTGCCTATTTAGACTATGCTGATAAAGGAAAGGCTGTCCTAAATTTGTCGACAGCTGACCTCTTGGATATCAAAATTCCTGAGATACCAATTGTGAAGCAAGATTATCAAATTGCTGCCTACTTGCGTGGGCGTGCTGATTACCACCGTAAGATGGTGAGGGCAGAGCAGGAGTGGGAAAATATCCAGCATAATGTCACAGAAGCTCTATTTGGAAATTAATCAAAAGCCAGCAAACTAAGATTTGTTGGTTTTTTTTCATTATTCTCGTGTATAATGGAAGTAGTAAATATGTTAATAGGAGGTCATTATGACTACCAACACTATAGATTTATCACAACCTGTTGCAACAATCATTAAAGAGCATCCAGAGGTTAAGGAATTACTGATTGATCTCGGTTTCAAGCCCTTGTCTAACCCAGCTATGCTAAATACTGTCGGTAAGGTAACAAGTCTAAAGGCTGGATCTAAGTTAGCAAATATTCCCTTAGAAAAAATTAAGCAAACCTTACTGTGCAATGGTTATAACGTAATTGGTGACTGATATGGAAGATAATCGTATTCAAATACTCAAAGAAATTCTACTAGATTTGCACCATGGAGCCAGTCCTGAGAGTGTTCAAGAGCGCTTCAATCAACACTTCAAGGGAGTATCTGCCCTCGAAATCTCTATGATGGAGCATGAATTGATGTCATCAGAAGATGGGGTTACCTTTGAAGACGTAATGAGCCTCTGTAATGTCCACGCAAACCTCTTTAAAGGTGCTATTGCAGATGTGGAAGTGGCAGACACTGATCAAGAGGGCCACCCTGTCTATGTGTTTAAACAAGAGAATTTAGCCCTACGTTCAGCTATTCTCCGTATCCGACGTATCATAGAAAATATTAGTAAGCCTGAAAATGAAGATTTTAAATCTGACTTGTTCAATGGACTTAAGCATCAGATGACTCTACTTGGTCAATTCCATAATCATTATACTCGTAAAGAAAAGCTTTTCTTTCCAATAATGGAGCGTTACGGCCATGACTCCCCTCCAAAAGTGATGTGGGGAGTAGACGATGACATCCGAAAACTTTTTAGAGCGGCAGAATCTAAACTAAAAGAACTTCCAGATGCTGATTTAGAAGAATTTTCAAAGTCTTTCGAAGCATTCTCAGAAGAGTTTGAAGCCATGATTTTCAAAGAAGAGGCTATCTTACTTATGATTCTGCTTGAAACCTTCACGCAAGACGATTGGCTTTCGATTGCCGAAGAAAGCGATGCCTATGGCTATGCAATAATAAAACCTACAGCTATCTGGAAACCTAAGCATGAACGTTTTGAGGAGGTAAATGCTGATACATCGCAAGAACAATCTGAACTAAGTAGTGACGAACATCTGGACAATACCCGAATTATCGACACTCCCGAAGGGCAGTTCACCATCAGCTTCACTCCAAAACCAAAAAATGAAACTGTCGTAGATAGAGAAACGACTCAGCCTTTTGGCAATGGTTATCTTTCTGTGGAGCAGGCCAATCTCATTCTCAACCATCTTCCTTTGGAAATCACTTTCGTCAATAAAGACGATATTTTCCAGTACTATAATGATAATGTTCCCGCCAATGAAATGGTTTTTAAACGAACACCTAGCCAAATTGGACGAAACGTTGAACTTTGTCATCCGCCAAAAGTGCTTGATAAGGTCAAGAAAATCTTTGAATTACTGAAGAGTGGGGAGCGTGACCAAGTTCCAATGTGGTTCAAATCTGAACGTTTAGGGAAATTCGTTTATGTTACCTATGCAGCTGTTAGAGATGACAAGGGAGACTTTCAGGGTGTCCTAGAATATGTGCAGGATATTCAGCCTTTCTTTGAATTGGAAAGCGACCTTAATAGAGATATCGATTAAAAAAGCTAGCAGACCTGCGATTGCTTATGACTATAATACTTAAGAGGTTTGAGACTTTGCTCTCTGCCTCTTTATGTTTCTACCTAGCTCTTTAGGATTGCTTTTGATATAATTAAAAGTATGATTTCAGGAATTATTAATCTCAAAAAAGAGGCTGGAATGACCAGTCATGATGCTGTATTTAAACTACGTAAAATATTACAAGAGAAAAAAATCGGACATGGAGGTACCCTTGATCCAGATGTTACTGGTGTTTTACCTATAGCGGTTGGAAAAGCGACTCGTGTTATTGAGTACATGACTGAAGCAGGAAAGGTCTACGAGGGTGAAATTACCATTGGATTTTCAACAACTACCGAGGATACTAGTGGAGATGTCGTTCAAACAACTCCGGTTACAGAGTTAGATGAAGAAACCGTCGATATGGCAATGGCTAGTTTTGAGGGAGAAATCACACAAATTCCTCCTATGTATTCAGCGGTTAAGGTCAACGGAAAGAAACTTTATGAGTACGCACGCGCTGGAGAAGAAGTAGAGCGTCCACAACGTCAAGTGACAATTTCCGAATTTGTCCGTACCTCTCCTATTGAATTGGAGCACAATACCGCAAAATTCACCTTCCGTGTTGCTTGTAGCAAGGGGACTTATGTCCGTACTTTATCTGTCGATTTGGGTGCTAAACTCGGATACGCGAGTCATATGTCTGCTCTTCGTCGAACAGCCTCAGCTGGTCTAACCTTAGATAAGGCACTAACACTCTCACAAATTTCAGAAATGGTAGAAGCGGGGGATACTTCCTTCCTCCTTCCCATCGAATTTGGTGTTCAGGACCTACCAGCTGTTCAAGTCACTGAGGATGATGCTAAAGAAATTTCATTTGGTCGCTTTATTACTATCGATAGCCAAGAACCCTTAGTTGCGGCCTTTTTAGGAGACAAGGTTCTAGCCATCATGGAAAAGCGAAATCAAGTTTATAAACCTAGAAAAGTATTAAGTCAATGAAAGTAACTTCTATTAATGATTATAAAGATATCCATCAGGAAAAGGAAACGGTTCTTGTCTTAGGGTATTTCGATGCTCTTCACCGTGGTCATAAGGTCCTTTTTGATAAGGCGCGCCAGATTGCTGATGAAAAACAGCTTGAAGTAACTGTCCTTACCTTTAATGAGAGCCCTCAATTGACTTTTCAAAGGTATACGGATGATCTCCTCCTTCATATCACAGCACCTCAGAGACGTTGTGATCTTTTTAAAGCCTATGGTACTGATCAGCTTTATTTAACAGATTTCAATAGTGATTTTGCTCGAACAAGTTCAGACGATTTCATTGCTCGTTATATTAAACGTCTAAAAGCCCAAGAGGTTGTTGTGGGCTTTGATTACAAATTTGGACATCATCGAACAGATGCGGACTATCTTGCCCGTAATTTTTCTGGTAATGTTCATGTCATTGAGGAGCAACAAAGCGATGGTGAAAAGATTTCGTCAACACGTGTGCGTCAATTAATACGAGAAGGCAAGGTTAAAGAAGCCAATAAACTCCTTGGCCATGAATTCTCTACACGTGGCATTGTGGTGCATGGTGATGCCCGTGGACGTACCATTGGTTTTCCAACAGCAAATTTAGCACCTATTGATAGGACTTTTCTACCAGCTGACGGTGTCTATGTCGCCGAAGTTGTAATTGATGGCAAACGTTATCGTTCCATGACTAGCCTAGGAAAAAACGTTACCTTTGGGGGAACAGAACTTCGTCTTGAAGCCAATATCTTTGATTTTGAAGGCGATATTTATGGAAAGACAATTGAAGTTTTTTGGCTGGATTATATCCGTGATATGATTAAGTTCAATAATATCGATGAACTATGTGCTCAACTGGAGGCTGATAAAAAAATCGCGGAAAAATTTTAAGAAAGCGTAGCCAAAACTAATCAAATAATGTATAATGATTAGGAATGTTAAAGTGAAAGGGGTGTTTGCGTGGTAACTTTATTTTTATCACCTAGCTGCACTAGCTGTAGGAAAGCACGAGCCTGGTTGACCAATCATGAAGTTGCTTTTGACGAACACAATATTATCACGAGCCCATTAACTCACGATGAGTTAATGAAGATTTTGTCTTACACGGAAAATGGTACTGAAGATATCATTTCAACTCGTTCAAAAGTCTTTCAGAAGCTGAATATCGATGTGGATGATTTGACCATCAAGGAACTCATTCAATTGATTTCTGAATACCCAAATCTTCTTCGTCGACCTATCATTATGGACACCAAACGCATGCAAATTGGTTTCAACGAAGATGAAATTCGTGCCTTTTTGCCTCGTGATTATAGAAAGCAAGAATTGCGCCAAGCGACCATTCGAGCTGAAATTGAGGGTAACAATGACTAAAGGAAATTATTCCTACCCACTCGATCCATCATGGAGCACTGAGGAAATTACCACAGTGCTTCATTTTTTGAGTCAGGTAGAAAAAGCATACGAGAGCAAGGTTGACCGTGACCAACTCTTGCAAGCCTATAAGGCATTTAAAACCGTTGTTCCAGGCAAAGCGCCTGAAAAACAACTAGACAAGGCCTTTGAAGAAGCTAGCGGTTTTTCAACCTATCAAGCTGTCAAAGCTGCTAAAGCAAAAGATAAAGGATTTGTATCACTTGGAAAATAAACTGATTTTCGCCAAAGAAATCATCAAAGAAGCCGGTGCTTTTATTAAAGAAAGTTTAAGTAAAACTATCACGGTCGAAGAAAAGACGGCTTATGATGATTTAGTAACTAATATTGACAAACAAACACAAGATTTACTCGTGGCACGTATTAAATCCTCCTTCCCTTCAGACAATATTTTCGCTGAAGAAAATGGCTTGGTTCATAATATTAAAGATGGAAATGTCTGGGTCTTGGATCCTATTGATGGAACGGTCAATTTTATTGTCCAACAAGATAATTTTTGTGTTATGATTGCCTACTATGAAGAGGGGCAAGGAAAATTTGGCCTCATTTACAACGTCATGGCTGATCAACTTTTCTATGGTGGTGGCCAGTTTGATGTGTATTGTAATGACAAGTTGCTTCCAGCATATAAAAACCGACCTTTAGACCGTTGCCTAGTCGCTAGCAATGGAGCTATGTATGCTAAAAATTTTCACGGCTTAAAAGACCTTATTGATAAGACCTTGGGCGTTCGTGTCTACGGTGGTGCTGGTTTAAGCATGTCAAAAGTCCTATCTGGTCAAATTTTAGCTTACTTTTCGGTAATTTACCCATGGGACTATGCCGCAGCAAGTATTATGGGGGAAAAATTGGGTTATCACCTTGAGACCATTACTGGAGAACCACTGGATTATTCTAGTCGTCAAGCTGTGATGCTTGTCCCTAAAGACAGACTTGAAGAAATCAAGCATATTATGGGCTCAGAAAATTAATTTGAAACATAAAACCATACTGGACAAATCAGAACAGCAAGTTCTCTTGGTTAGTCCAGTTTTTTGATAGAAAGGAAACTATGCAATTTCCATCAGACTTTATAGAAAAATATAATAACCTCCTTAGAGATGAAGCTGAGGACTTCTTTGCATCTTTTGATCAAGAAGCCGTATCCGCCTACCGTACCAACCCTTTGAAAAAGCAACAGAAGGACTTTCCTGATGCCATCCCTGAAACACCTTGGGGCCATTACGGTAAAATTTCCGGAAAATCTGCCGACCATGCAACTGGTTTGGTTTATTCTCAGGAACCAGCTGCTCAAATGGTTGCTCAAGTGGCAGCTCCATCCAAGGGAAGTCGTGTCTTAGACTTGGCAGCTGCTCCAGGCGGAAAGTCTACTCATCTTCTTAGTTACCTAGATAATACAGGACTGTTGGTCAGCAATGAAATCAATCCAAAGCGTAGCAAAATTCTGGTTGAAAATATTGAGCGTTTTGGAGCGAGAAATGTTATTGTGACAAATACGTCAGCTGATAAACTAGCCAAAGTTTTCAAAAATTATTTTGATACGATTGTCTTTGATGGACCATGTTCAGGAGAAGGAATGTTTCGTAAGGATCCTGATGCAATCCAATATTGGCATAAGGAGTATCCTAGTGAACTGGCACAATTACAGAAGGACATCTTATCAGACGGTTTGAAAATGCTCGCTCCTGGTGGACAATTGATCTACTCAACCTGCACCTGGTCTCCTGAGGAAAATGAAGGTGTTGTTGCTTGGATTTTAGAAAATAATCCTGATCTTGAATTGGTGGCAATCCCTAAATTGAATGGCATGAGTGATGGAATTGATTTTCCAGAAACAGCTCGAATGTATCCACACCATTTCAAAGGTGAAGGCCAGTTTGTGGCAAAATTCCAGGATAAGCGCGTGCCTGAGCAAACACGTATCAAAGAGGGAAAATCTAACCTAAACAAGGAGCAGAAGCAACTTTGGGAAGATTTTGCAAAAAAACACCTTAAAACTAGACTGGATGGTTTACTGCAAGTTTTTGGGGACAATCTCTACCTGCTTCCAAAAGGGCTCCCAGACCTTTCTAAAGTTAAAATCGCTCGTAACGGTTTGCATCTTGGTGTCTTCAAGAAAAAACGTTTCGAACCAAGTTTTGCTCTTGGAATTGCTTTAACATCTGATGAAGTTGTTTCAAGTATAGAGCTAACTCAAGACCAGTTTGCCCAATACGTTTCTGGTAATGTGGTTACTCTAGATCAAACACATCCTAACGGTTGGTATCAGCTTTTAGTGGACGGCAATGGTTTTGGGTTTGCTAAAGTTGTTGGAAATACGGTTAAAAACTACTATCCTAAAGGATTAAGATTTCACATTTAAGAACCTGTAACCAAACTTTAATATGACTTAGTTATCCTATACTTGTTATAATTAGATAGGTGTCTTTTCACAGCATATCTATGAGACACTTTCTTACTTATGTTACAAAATGTCGGAGGACAAAAATGAAAAAAACAAAAGTCCTTGCAGTGATTCTGTCACTGGCAATGGCCATGCTGGTTTTAACTGGCTGTGCCTCTTGGATTGACCGTGGCCAGTCCATTACAGCAGTTGGTTCTACGGCCCTTCAACCTTTAGTGGAGGCGGCAGCAGATGGGTTTGCTGAAAAGAACCCTGACAATATCGTTAACGTTCAGGGGGGCGGTTCTGGTACTGGACTTTCTCAAGTACAATCCGGTGCCGTTCAAATTGGTAACAGTGACCTTTTTGCCGAGGAAAAATCGGGAATTGATGCTAGTAAGCTTGTTGACTTTCAAGTTGCCGTTGCTGGGATTGCAGTTATTACAAACAAAGAAGTCTCTGTAGATAACTTGACAACAGAACAACTGCGTAAGATTTTCACTGGTGAAATCACAAACTGGAAACAGCTTGGTGGTAAAGACCTAGAGATTACTATTATTAACCGTGCAGCTAGCTCAGGATCACGCGCAACTTTCGATGCAGTGATTATGGATGGTAAATCACCAATCCGTACCCAAGAGCAAGATTCTAACGGTATGGTTAAGTCAATCGTTGCACAGACACCAGGTGCTATTTCATACCTATCATTTGCTTACCTTGATGATTCTGTTAAAACATTGAAGTTAAATGGATTTGAACCCAAAGCTGAAAATGTTGCAACTAACGATTGGCCGATTTGGTCCTACGAACATATGTATACCAAGGGAAAACCGGATAGCTATACCAAACAATTCTTAGATTACATGATGAGTGACGAAGTCCAAGAAAACATCGTCGCAAAAATGGGTTACATTTCCATCCATAGCATGAAAGTTACCAAGGATGCTGATGGTAAAGTCTCAAAGAAGAGTGAGGAGTAAGCATGAAAAATGAAGAATTGGTGAAACAATTAACATCACCCTCTAAAAATTCACGCCTCGAGAAGTTTGGTAAAACAATCACTTTCCTTTGCCTGGCCTTGATTGTTTTCATCGTAGCGATGATTTTACTTTTCGTTGCTCAAAAAGGGCTGGCGACTTTCTTTGTCAATAAAGTTAGCTTGGTCGAGTTTCTCTTTAGTGGTGATTGGTCACCATCTGAAGGCAAATTCGGGGCACTACCAATGATTTTGGGATCATTCGTAGTGACTTTGCTTTCAGCCTTGGTTGCAACCCCATTTGCCATTGGAGCAGCCATCTTTATGACTGAGATTTCTCCTAAAGGGGCTAAATTCCTACAACCCGCTATTGAACTTTTGGTCGGAATTCCATCCGTTGTTTATGGATTTATTGGTCTCCAAGTCGTGGTTCCATTTGTTCGCTTAATTTTTGGTGGAACAGGTTTTGGTATTCTTTCAGGTACCTTTGTCTTGTTCGTCATGATTCTACCAACCGTAACCTTTATGACAACAGATACGCTTCGTGCAGTGCCTCGTCACTATCGTGAAGCTAGTCTAGCAATGGGGGCTACACGCTGGCAAACGATTTGGCGTGTGACACTTAATGCAGCTAAACCAGGTATCTTCACGGCCGTTATCTTTGGTATGGCCCGTGCCTTTGGTGAAGCCCTGGCCATCCAAATGGTTGTCGGAAATTCCGCCGTGATTCCAACTTCTTTAACGACACCAGCAGCAACATTGACATCTGTCTTGACTATGGGAATCGGGAATACAGTTATGGGTACTGTTTCAAACAATGTCCTTTGGTCTCTCGCCCTGGTGCTCTTATTGATGAGTCTTGGTTTCAATATGTTGGTGAAATTCATTACCCGTGAGAGAAAGAGAAATTATGAACGCTAAAAAAATTGATAAAATTGCCATCAGCACGCTTTATGTGATTGCTGGCATTATTGTAACAATCCTGGCAGCCTTGATTCTCTATATCTTGGTTCGCGGGATACCACACATCAGCTGGTCTTTCTTGACTAGTCGATCATCATCCTACAAAGCTGGTGGAGGAATTGGGGTTCAACTCTACAACTCATTCTTCCTATTGGTTATTACTTTGATTATTTCTGTGCCTCTTTCAATGGGTGCTGGCATCTTCTTATCAGAATATGCTAAAAAAGGACGACTTACCAACTTTGTCCGTACCTGTATTGAAATCCTATCTTCACTACCTTCAGTGGTGGTCGGACTCTTTGGTTATTTGATTTTCGTTGTCCAATTTCAGTATGGATTTTCAATCCTATCAGGTGCCTTGGCCTTAACTGTCTTTAACTTGCCACAAATGACTCGTACCGTTGAAGATAGTCTACGCACAGTTCACCATACCCAACGTGAAGCTGGCCTAGCTCTAGGTTTGTCTCGATGGGAAACTATCTGTCACGTTGTTGTTCCAGAAGCCTTACCTGGTATAGTTACTGGTATCGTTCTTGCTTCTGGTCGTATTTTCGGAGAAGCAGCAGCGCTTATCTATACAGCAGGTCAATCTGCACCAGCACTTAACTGGAGCGACTGGAATCCGCTTAGCATCTCTAGTCCAATTTCGATTTTCCGCCAAGCAGAGACACTTGCTGTTCACATCTGGAAGGTCAACTCAGAAGGTACGACACCTGACGCCACTGCAGTATCTGCTGGTTCAGCAGCAGTGCTCTTGATTTTCATTCTGATTTTCAACTTTGGTGCACGTCGTTTGGGAGCTTACCTCCATAAGAAATTAACATCCGCTTAAAGGAGTTATTATGACAAAATATAATTGGGACGAGCGTCATATTATCACCTTCCCAGAGAAGGAGCTCGCTCTTGAAACAAAAGACTTGCATGTCTACTATGGTCAAAAAGAAGCCATCAAAGGCATTGACATGCAATTCGAGAAAAATAAAATCACAGCTCTTATTGGGCCTTCAGGATGCGGTAAATCAACTTTTCTTCGTAGTCTAAACCGTATGAATGATACGATTGATATTGCAAAGGTTACTGGACAAATCCTTTATCAAGGAGTTGATGTTAACGCAAGTAATATCAATGTTTATGAAATGCGTAAACATATTGGAATGGTTTTCCAACGTCCAAATCCATTCGCCAAGTCTATTTACAGAAATATCACCTTTGCTCACGAACGTAAAGGTGTAAGAGATAAGCAAACCTTGGACGAGATTGTTGAAACATCACTTAAGCAAGCTGGACTTTGGGATCAAGTTAAAGATGACCTTCATAAATCTGCCTTCACCCTCTCAGGTGGTCAGCAGCAACGTCTTTGTATTGCAAGAGCTATTGCCGTGAAACCGCAGATTCTCCTCATGGACGAACCTGCAGCTTCATTGGACCCTGTAGCTACTATGCAGCTCGAAGAGACCATGTTTGAACTTAAGGAAGATTACTCTATTATCATCGTGACGCACAATATGCAACAAGCAGCACGTGCTAGTGATTATACAGCATTCTTCTACCTTGGTGATCTTATCGAATATGATGAAACCAAGAAAATCTTCCAAGATGCTGCCCTACAGTCAACCAGTGACTATGTATCAGGACGCTTTGGATAGAAAGGAGCACTTATGACTGAACCAATCATTTCAATTAATGATTTATCGGTGTATTTCAATAAGAAAAAAGCCCTCAATAATGTGACAATGGATTTCTATCCAAATGAAATCACGGCCCTTATCGGTCCTTCAGGATCCGGGAAATCAACCCTGCTCCGTTCTATCAACCGAATGGGAGATTTAAATCCCGAATGGACACTTACTGGTGCTGTTTCATACAACGGTCACAATGTCTACAGTCCTCGAACAGATACCGTTGAACTCCGTAAAGAAATCGGAATGGTCTTCCAACAACCCAATCCTTTTCCAATGTCAATCTATGAAAACGTGGTTTATGGCCTTCGTATCAATGGTATCAAAGATAAGGCTGTTCTTGATCAAGCAGTAGAAGAATCACTAAAGGGTGCTTCAATCTGGGAAGAGGTTAAAGACCGTCTCCATGATTCAGCACTTGGACTTTCAGGAGGGCAACAACAACGTGTCTGTATTGCACGAGTGCTAGCCACATCTCCAAAGGTCATCCTTCTTGACGAACCAACGTCGGCCCTCGACCCTATATCCGCTGGTAAGATTGAGGAAACCCTCTATAACCTTAAAGAACAATACACCTTGTTGCTAGTCACTCGTTCTATGCAGCAGGCAAGTCGTATCTCACAACGAACAGCCTTTTTCCTTGATGGAGAACTCATCGAGTATTCATCAACGAAAGACATGTTCCTAAATCCACAACATAAAGAAACTGAAGATTATATTACCGGTAAATTCGGTTAAGAAAGGACAGATTACTAAAAAAATTATGATGTTACGAACTCCCTTCGAAGAAGAATTAGAAAAACTCCACAACCAATTTTACGCTATGGGTACAGAGGTTGCAGCTCAGCTTAAGAAAGCTGTACGTGCCTTTATCAGCCATGACCGTGATTTGGCTAAGGAAGTCATTGAAAATGACGAAATCGTCAATAACTACGAAACCAAACTTGAGAAAAAATCACTTGAAATTATTGCTCTACAGCAACCTGTATCAAGTGATTTGCGTACAGTTATCACCGCACTTAAAGCATCTAGCGACGTTGAGCGTATGGGTGACCATGCCGTTGCTATCGCTAAAGCAACCATCCGCATTAAAGGTGAAGAGCGTCTAACTGAAATTGAAGCTGAAATCAAGAAAATGGGGAAAGCAGTCCGCCACATGGTCGAAGATGCTCTAGATGTTTACTTGAACAGTGACGAACGACGCGCTTATGAAATCGCAGCTTCAGATGAAATCATTGATAACTATTTCCGTGATATTCAAGCCATGACAGTAGAAGGTGTTCGTAAGAATCCAGATGCTGCCTTCGCTGCCAAAGAATATTTCCAAGTACTTATGTATTTGGAACGTATCGGTGACTATGCCCGCAATCTCTGCGAGTGGGTTGTCTACCTCAAATCTGGTAAAATCATTGAACTGTAGGCAAAGCTTCCAATCTATGTTATAATGGGTTTGTATTGAATAATTCAGACCCTTTTCTTTTGTAAAAGAGTCTAATATCGAAACATTTGTCAGTCTGTTTCGATGCGAAAAGTTAGATTAGGAGTATATACGTATGACAGCATCTGTTGCTCGTTTTATCGAAAGTTTCATCCCTGAAAATTACAATCTTTTCTTGGACATTAATCGTTCTGAAAAGACCTTTACAGGGAATGTTGCCATTACAGGTGAAGCCCTTGATAACCATATCTCCCTTCACCAAAAAGACCTTACCATTAGTTCCGTTCTCTTGGATAATGAATCGTTAAGCTTCCAAATGGATGATGCTAACGAAGCCTTCCATATTGAACTTCCAGAGACCGGTGTTTTGACGCTTGTCATTGAATTCTCTGGTCTTATTACAGATAATATGACAGGGATTTACCCATCATATTACACCTACAATGGTGAGAAAAAGGAAATTATTTCAACGCAGTTTGAATCTCATTTTGCGCGTGAAGCCTTCCCATCTGTTGATGAACCAGAAGCTAAAGCTACTTTTGATTTCTCATTGAAATTTGATGCTGAAGAAGGCGATATCGCTTTGTCAAATATGCCTGAAATCAATAGCCATTTGCGTGAAGAGACTGGGGTTTGGACTTTTGAGACAACCCCTCGTATGTCTACATACCTCCTTGCCTTTGGTTTTGGAGCTCTTCAAGGTAAGACAGCGAAAACACAAAACGGTACTGAAGTTGGTGTCTTCGCTACAGTTGCACAAGCTGAAAACAGCGTTGACTTTGCCCTTGATATTGCCGTTCGTGTCATTGATTTCTACGAAGACTACTTCCAAGTCAAGTATCCTATCCCATTGTCATACCATCTCGCACTTCCTGACTTCTCAGCAGGTGCCATGGAAAACTGGGGACTTGTTACCTATCGTGAAGTTTACCTTCTTGTAGATGAAAATAGCTCAGCTGCAAGCCGTCAACAAGTAGCCCTTGTAGTTGCCCACGAATTGGCTCACCAATGGTTCGGTAACCTTGTTACAATGAAATGGTGGGATGATCTCTGGCTTAACGAAAGTTTTGCCAATATGATGGAGTATGTTTCAGTAGATGCCATTGAGCCTAGCTGGAATATCTTCGAAGATTTCCAAACAACTGGTGTGCCTCATGCCCTCCAACGTGATGCTACAGACGGTGTTCAGTCTGTCCACATGGAAGTCAATCACCCAGATGAGATTAATACCCTCTTTGATAGTGCTATCGTTTATGCTAAAGGTAGCCGTCTCATGCATATGCTTCGCCGTTGGTTAGGTGACGAAGCCTTTGCTAAAGGACTTAAAGCTTACTTCGAAAAACATCAGTACAACAACACTATTGGACGAGATCTCTGGAATGCCCTCTCTGATGCTTCTGGTAAAGATGTCTCTAGTTTCATGGATACTTGGTTGGAGCAGCCAGGTTACCCTGTTGTTAGTGCAGAAGTAGTTGACGACACTCTTATTCTTAGTCAAAAACAATTCTTCATTGGTGAACATGAAGATAAAGGTCGTCTTTGGGAGATTCCATTGAACACAAACTGGAAGGGGCTCCCAGACACACTCTCAGAAGAGCGTATTGAGATTCCAAATTATAACCAGCTTGTTGCTGAAAATAACGGAGCTCTTCGCCTTAATACAGCAAATACAGCACATTACATCACAGATTATCAAGGTGAACTCTTGGACCACCTCTTAGAGGAATTTGCTAACCTTGATACTGTAAGTAAACTTCAGATTTTGCAAGAACGCCGTCTTCTTGCTGAAAGTGGCCGTATCTCGTATGCAAGCCTAGTCGCTCTTCTTGATCTTGTCGAAAAAGAAGAAAGCTTCTTGATTGCTCAAGCTAAGTCTCAAATCCTCGCTGGTTTGAAACGCTTTATCGATGAGGATACAGAAGCAGAAGTGCATTACAAGGCTTTAGTACGTCGTCAATTCCAAAACGACTTTGAGCGTCTTGGTTTCGATGCCAAAGATGGAGAATCAGATGAAGACGAAATGGTTCGTCAAACAGCTCTCAGCTACTTGATTCAAGCAGACTATCAACCAGCAGTCCTTGCGGCCGCAAGTGTTTTCCAAGCTCATAAAGAGAACATTGAAAGCATCCCTGCAAGTGTCCGTGGTCTCGTTCTCATTAACCAAATGAAACAAGAAAACAGTCTAACTCTTGTTGAAGACTATGTCAATGCATATGTAACAACAAATGATAGTAATTTCCGTCGTCAATTGACTCAAGCAGTTTCATACCTTAAAAACCAAGAAGGTCTCGACTACGTGCTAGGTCAGCTTAAAGACAAACATGTCGTTAAACCTCAAGATTTGTACCTATGGTATATGAATTTCCTCAGCAAATCATTTGCACAAGAAACCGTTTGGAACTGGGCGAAAGATAACTGGGATTGGATTAAGGCAGCTCTAGGTGGCGATATGAGCTTTGATAGCTTTGTTAATATCCCAGCTGGAATCTTTAAAACACAAGAACGTCTTGATCAATATATTGCTTTCTTCGAGCCACAAACAAGTGATAAAGCCTTAGAACGTAATATCTTGATGGGAATTAAGACAATTGCTGCACGCGTAGACTTGATTGAAAAAGAAAAAGCTGAGGTTGAATCAGCTCTTAAAGATTATTAATAAGTAAAACAAGCTTTCCATGAAGGAGAGTTTGTTTTTTGTGTGTAATATTTACATAAATTTAGTTATGTTTATGAATGGTCATAAAATGATTTTAGCATAATTAAATTTATGTTAACTAAAAAATAACCACTCCAAATAGGAATGGTTAGACTAGGGTAATTATAAATTATCTAGAGCGTTTTTTTGCTCATCATTGACGATATGAGTATAAAGATCAGTGACCTGAGTGGAAGCATGGCCAAGTTGGTGGCTAACTAAAACTTGAGACTTGGTAGCATCATAAAGACGTGTTGCCAGAGTGTGTCGTAGTTTATGGGGAGTCACACGTATCTTGAAATCCTGAGAATATTTGGCAACCATTTTTTCGATACTTGAAGCATCAATACGGTTTGGAACCCCTCGATATTCCGTTAAAAATAGGGCAAGGTCTTGCTTTTCAGCCTTATAGCGTTTATCACGGATACTAAGATAATTTTCAAGATAAGGTTTTGCAAAACTTGCTACATTAACTGAGTCTCGTTTGCCACCTTTTCGAGTAACATCAATGACCATCATTTTCAGATTGATATCTTTAAGGTCTAGATTAACAGCTTCAGAGAGTCGAACCCCTGAAGCCAGTAGCAAGGCTATTATCGCTAAATCACGTTCTTTATTCTTATAAAACGAAGATTTTGCGCGATTTGAGAGCTTAACTTCGTATTCATTTTCGACATAATCAAGAAATTCCATGGTTTCATCGCCTAGAAAGAGTTTCTGCTTGATATTCTCAGCACGTGCAGCTAGAGTTTCTTTCTTTTTCTTAGTAGAAACTTTTTTCATGACGTTACGATAGAAATATGGCTCACCGTCAGGACCCTCGACCTCCTCAGTTAAATACTTATAGAGACTAGATAGAGCTGAAAGCGTACGGTTAATGGTTGTTTGAGAAACCCCCTTTTTCTTGGAATAGGTATTTAAGGACGGACGTTCACGTAGATAGAGCACAAATGACTCCATGTCTTTTTTAGTTAGATTTTCCAGAGTTTTGATGTCAATTGAGGCAATATCATGAGCATCTGAAATACCTGAGTCAATCAACCAGTCAAAAAAGCGTTTATATTCCTTAAGGTATTCGTATAAGGTCGTAAAAGAATATGGAACCGATAGTTTAGACTGATAATACTCCAAGACAAACCACGGCATTAGAGATTTGTATTCTTCAATTTTTTCGAGTAAGAGTTCACGTTTCATTTGTTTTTTCTCCAAAATTACTTAATAGAAGTATATCACACCCTTATCTTTCTTTCAAGAAAATTACAGTTTTTCGGAAAGATGTTATAGGATATTTTCTCTTAGAGGCTTTATAGGTTTACTATCTGAATATATAAAATACCACACTAGGTCAATCAGATACTAACTTCCAGAACCAATGCGAAAATATCTATATCGTTATTTCACTTTGAAAGATTTTTCCCAAGAAAAAACAACCTGGAGTTTTCCAGATTGTTCAAACAATGATTAAGCTACGATAGCTTTTGCAACCTCCTCGGTTGTCATACGTGAGAAATAATGTGTTGTGTCAATAGTTTTAAGTTTTGCCAAGACATCTTCGTACTCGTAAGGTACACCAACCAACAAGTCTTCAATATCTGATACATCTCCGATACCAAAGAAATCTCCGTAAATCTTAACAGATTTAATGATTGAATTTTCAACGTTGGCATAGGTTGAGATCTTACCAGCTGGGTAACGAACATTACGTTCTACTGTGTATTCTGGTGACTGTCCATAAGTCCAATCCCATGTATTGAATTGTTTCTCATAAGAATCTTGAATCTTAGCCAATTCGCTTTCAGAAAGGACGTATTCTGTCATTTCTGGGTAGAATTCTTTCATTTTTTCCAAGATTTTATCTGAGAATTCATTTACAGTGATTTTTTCTGGCAATTCGTCGACGATGTTGGTCACACGAGCACGTACAGATTTAACGCCTTTTGATTCGATTTTGTCTTTGCTGACTTTAAGGGCTTGACCAAGAACCGACATATCAACGTCAAAAAGCAAGCAACCATGGTGCATCATACGGCCTTTATAGTAAGCTTGAGCATTTCCACAGAACTTTTTACCATCGATTTCAAGGTCATTACGGCCAGTAAATTCAGCTTTAACTCCCAAATCAGCAAGTGTAGCGATTACAGGTTGAGAGAAAGTCTTAAAGTCAAAAGCACCTTCATCTGCCTTATTAGAGATGATGGTATAGTTCAGGTTATTCAAATCGTGATAAACAGCGCCACCACCAGACAAACGGCGAACAACCTTGATACCATGAGCATCTGTATATTCTTTGTTAATCTCTTGAATGGTATTTTGGTGTTTACCAACAATGATAGCTGGACGGTTAATCCAAAGAATGAACAATTCATCTTCATTCACCAATTCACGAAAAGCATAGGCTTCCAAAGCAATATTATAGGCAGGATCGTTTGATGTATTTACGATATATTTCATGAGGTCTCCTCTTGTAATGTGATACTTATATTATAAAGGAAAACAGTGACAAAGTACACGAAGACGCCTTAGGTATAAGGATTTTCATGATATAATAGTATAAAATATATGGGGAGTTTTGACATGATACAAAATCCTAGTAAATTGAGTCTCTTTTTCTCAAGGCTAACTAATAAAATAAATAAAAAGTTCAAAATAGCCTTAGCTCTGCTTCTTTTTGTAACCCTTGGAATTTTTCTCTATAATGCCTACCAAAGAGCTTATAAGCCTTACCTCTATGATAAGGAGAATTACTATTACAAGGCTTATCATTACAGTGTCAAGAAGATAATACCTCAAAGAAAAGTTGTCAAAGATATTGAGATTGAGGTTCTACACTTCGGAAAAGACGATTTTCCAGATGATTTGTCTGCCTATAAGGTCGGCCATTATATTGATAAAGGAATTGATCCCCGAAGACTTTTCTTACATATTACTTTTACAGATAATACCAATATGACTTTACCATTTGGACAGGTGACCTCTACTGAAAACTTTTTCGACCGTTATGAACGCTATTTTGACCGTAAAGTTTTTGAGGTTGGTCCGGGTTTTGATGAAGAATGGTTTTCGAATGCAGAGAATTACAGACAAATAATTCAGCGTTTCCCTGGATTACATGATAAAACAATGGATGCCGACTTCGAATTATATCTAAGAGATTTTCTTTTTTTGATAGTCCCTGGGGATACCCTATATCAAACTGGAGCTGTCAAAGATGGTGTTAGAGAGTACCAGTTTCAGTTGAAAAATCCTAAATCAGGAAAAATGCAAAGTTATTTTATCTATGGAAATGAAGGCAAATTACATTATGGGATTGGCAAACGCCCTTTGTTACTTTTGATAAAGATTTTGCTAACAAAGAAAGAATCCAGGAATTTTTCGATGACTACGAAATTAGAGAGTATGGAAATTATTGGAATGGCATCTACCATATACAATTCCCTCACTTAAATTCATTTAGAGGTGACAGGTACAACTTTTATAAAATGGCTTTTTACTCAGATGAATTTACAAATTTTCCACTAAGCCTTGATTTAACAGGTAAGAGCGAGAACTTTAAAATTACCATTACAGATTCATACCTACAAGAAGAATCCAGATCTGCAAAAGATCAAATCCATTATCTAAAATACTCAACATCTAAGACTTATGATTCATCAAATAAAGAAGCATATATTAATGATATATTGAATCATTATCATAACTGACAGAATTAAATTTATGTAAACACAGCTAACCATCTAAATTAGCTGTGTTTTTTTCATGCAAAAAAACAAGACCATTTCTGATCTTGTTTCCTTCTATGCAACTAGATTTTTATTTTGTGTGCCAGATGTCTTTGTCATACTGTTCGATTGTACGGTCAGATGAGAAGAATCCTGCTTCAGCGATGTTGTAAACAACTTTTTTGTTCCATGCATCTTGATCTTCGTAAGCTGCGTATACTTCTTCTTTCTTGTCGATGTATTCAGCCAAGTCAATCAATGTCATGAACCAGTCTTTAGAGATAAGTTCTTTGTGGAGACGTTCCAAGCGTTCTTTATCACCAAGTTTAACAAGATCTTCGCTTACGATAAAGTCAACAGCTGCTTTGATGTTAGCATCTTTTTTGTAGTAATCACGTGATACATAACCTTCTTTTTCGTAAAGGTCGATGATTGTATCAGAGTCTTTACCGAACGTGAAGATGTTTTCTGGTCCTACCAATTCAGCAATCTCAACGTTGGCACCGTCCATTGTACCAAGTGTGAGGGCACCGTTAAGCATGAATTTCATGTTACCTGTACCTGAAGCTTCTTTAGAAGCCAATGAGATTTGTTCTGAGATATCTGTTGCTGGGATAAGGTGTTCAGCAACTGTTACGTTGTAGTTTTCAACCAAGTGAACGTTGAGGTATTTGCTTACTTCTGGATCATTGTTGATGAGCTCAGAAAGTGACAAGATCAAGTGGATGATATCTTGAGCAATAACGTAGGCAGGAGCTGCTTTACCACCAAAGATGATAGTGATTTTACGTTTTGGAAGGTTACCTTTTTTGATTTCCAAGTATTTGTGGATGACATACAAAGCGTTCATTTGTTGACGTTTGTATTCGTGGAAACGTTTGATTTGAGTATCAATAATTGAGTTTTCATCAAGATCAATACCTTTGTTGGCTTTAAGATAACGTTTAAGAGACAATTTGTTATCATATTTGATTTCAGCTAAACGTTTGTGAACTGCTGGATCATCTGCAAAGGCAGCCAATTTTTCCAATTGAGTCGCGTCAGTAAGGTAACCATCGCCAATCAATTCTTTGATGTAATCAGCAAGTTCTTGGTTTGAGAATTCCAACCAACGACGGAATGTAATACCGTTTGTTTTGTTGTTGAAGCGTTCTGGGTAAAGGTCGTAGAATGGTTTCAACTCAGAAGATTTAAGGATTTCTGTGTGAAGTGCTGCTACACCGTTAACGCTTGTAGAGAAGTGGATATCCATGTGTGCCATGTGAACACGCTTGTGTTCGTCAATGATTTGAACACGTGGATCTTCGAATTTTTCACGAATGATAGCATCCAATTTTTTGATGATAACAACAAGGTGTGGAACAACTTCTTCAAGGTAGTCAAGAGGCCATTTTTCAAGGGCTTCAGCCAAGATAGTGTGGTTTGTGTAACCAACCATTTTGCTTACGATTGCCACTGCTTCATCAAATTCAAATCCATGTTTTTCTGTCAAAAGACGGATCAATTCAGGGATAACCATTGATGGGTGAGTATCATTGATTTGTACGTAAGCGTAATCTGGAAGATCGTGAAGGTTAGAACCACGTTCGATAGCTTCGTCAATCAAAAGTTGAGCAGCATTTGATACCATGAAGTATTGTTGGTAGATACGCAAGAGCTCACCTTTACGAGTTGAGTCATCTGGGTAAAGGAAGAGTGTCAAGTTCTTTTGGATTTCGTCTTGATCAAAAGTGATTCCTTTATCAATCAAATCGTAGTCCACACCATTGATGTCAAAGAGGTTAAGGTAGTTCTTAGTTTCTTTCTTATAACCCAAGATATCCAAACGATCCAAACGTGATTTCAATGTGAAGTTTTTGAATGGAACATCATAAGAGATATCAGTTGGTACCAACCATGATTGATCTTCAATCCAGTAGTTTGGTTCTGCATCTTGTTTGTTGTCTTTGAAGACTTGTTTGAAAAGACCACAGTGGTAGTTAAGACCAACACCTTCACCGTTGATGCCTAGTGTTGCCATAGAGTCGATGAAACATGAAGCCAAACGACCCAAACCACCGTTACCAAGAGATGGTTCTGGTTCAACGTCTTCAATTTCGCTGATTGATTTACCAGCAGCATCCAATTCAGCTTTAACATCCTTGTAGATGCCCAAGTTGATCAAGTTGTTAGACAAAAGTTTACCGATTAAGAATTCAGCTGAGATATAGTAAACTTTACGTTTGCTATCGTTTTTTGGTTTTAGAGCAGCTGCTTCTTTTACGAATTCCAACAAAAGATAGTAGATTTCTTCGTTTGAAAGGTCCTTAAGATTTTTGTTTTTTGCTTCAACATATTGTGTAAATGTAGCCATTTTAATTATTACCTCGATTATATCTTTCTGTAATGTCTGTCAAAAATTCTTTCTTGTCGACAGTAATTTCACCTGGGAGCATACGCCATTTCCAGTTTTCACCAACTGTGTTAGGGAAGTTTGTACGGCTATTTTCAGGTTTATCAAGGATATCCTGCATAGTCGCAATAGCTGTGTTGCTTACAGTAGCAAAGAGGGTGCGAAGAAGAGCACGTGTGATTGGTTCACCTTGACGACGGTTGATGTAGGCATCAGTATAATCACGTTGCTCTTGCGTCAAGTTGTCGTACCAACCGTTGATTACTTCGTTATCATGTGTACCTGTGTAGGCAACTGAATGTTGTGTGTATACGTGTGGAATGTCAATGCTGTTTCCAGTAGTATCGTAGAATCCAAATTGAACGATCTTCATTCCAGGGTAACCACAGTCTGCAAGAAGTTTACGTGTCTTATCATCAATGTTACCAAGGTCTTCGGCAATGATTTTAAGATTACCCAATTCTTCTTTAACCACTTTGAAAAGGTCATAACCAGGTCCAGGAACCCATTCACCATTTTCAGCAGTTTCATCACCTCCAGGAATTTCCCAGAAGTCAGAGAACCCTTTGAAGTGGTCAATACGCAAGTAATCATAAAGTTTAAATGATTCTTGAATACGGAATACCCACCAAGCATAATTTTCAGCTTTGTGTTTATCCCAAGCATAGATTGGGTTACCCCAAAGTTGACCAGTTGCTGAGAAGTTATCAGGTGGAACTCCTGCAATGTAACGCGGTTTACATTCAGCGTCTAGTTTGAAGAGATGTGGTTGAGTCCAAACTTCAACACTATCAGCTGAAATGTAGATTGGCATGTCACCGATGATTTGAATACCATTTTTGTTAGCATAAGCTTTTAGTTCTGCCCATTGGCTAAAGAAGAGGTATTGTACCACTTGGTGATATGTGATAACATCAGCAAGTTCTTTGCGAAGTTTCACAAGAGTTGCTTCATCGCGTTTAACTGCTTTTTTATCATCCCAATCTTGAAGTGCTTTGTTATCGAAGTGTTCTTTGATAGCCATGAAATCAGCATAATCAGCTAACCAGTTAGCATTTTTAGTTTTAAAAGCTTCGAATCTTTTAGTTTCTTTCTTATCTGCTAAAATTGCTTTAACTGCTTTTTCAAGAATTGGACGACGTGCTTCGTAAACTTTAGCATAGTCAATAAACTCAGGATCTGACCCAAAGTCAGCGTTTTTAACATCAGCTTTAGTTAAAAATTTGTCACGAATAAGGAAATCCAAATCGATAAAGTGTGTATTTCCTGCTACCGCTGAGAATGATTGGTAAGGTGAATCCCCATAACTTGTTGTAGTAAGTGGCAAAATCTGCCAGTAAGTTTGTTTTGTTTCTTTTAAGAAATCAACAAAGTCATAGGCTGCTTGACCGAAAGATCCGATCCCGTAGTCACCTGGAAGTGATGTGATGTGCATCAAAACACCGCTTGCTCGTTTGTTCATAACGTTTACCTCAAATTATTTTTTACACTTATTATTATAATGCAAACGTTTGCATTAGTCAAGAATTTTTAACAAAAAAATAAAAAAATTTATAGCTCTTTAAAATAAAGTTCGTAAAACAAGCGCTTACATTACGGGAGTATTTTCTTAAATCTTTATTTCTATTGAATTCGAAAAAATAGGTTTCTTTTTAAACGAAAAAAGTAGCCGGCTGTTTTTCTAACCAACTACTTGGATGCTCCTTAACCTATTAGGGATAAGTTCAGACGCTTTCTCTTTCTATAAGTTCAAATGGAATAATGACTTTTTGCGACTTATTCTTAGTCGCTTTAAGAATCCCAAGAAGGTTTTGAACACTTTCTTTAGCTAGTGCCTGAATATTAATGTCAAATGTGGTCAAGAAAGGATGCATGATTTCAGCAAAAGTCGAATTATTGAAAGAAATAATGGCATAATCTTCAGGAACTCTAAATCCTTGGTTGTTTAACCATTGAATGAGACGAAGGGCAATAAGGTCATCCTTAACAATCAAAGCTGTCGGAGAAAATCTTTCCAATTCCTTTTTAAAAGTCTCGATTGTTCGAGCTGAAAATACAAGTTCAGGTAAAACATCCAACTTTAGATTGTCTGCCGCTTCCTGATACCCTTGATAACGTTCCTGTCCTACTTGCCCAAATAAATCGTCTGTGACAAAACCAATCTTTCGGTGACCTTTTGCCTGTAAGTAGTTCACAGCTTCATGACCTAATTCCTTATTATCATTATCAATATAGGTTACTTTTTTTTCATTATCCACTGCTGCTCCAACCACTACAAAAGGTACTTTTTGTTTTAATAAGTAATCTTTAACCGGATCTTTCTTTTCTGAATAGAGAATTATAAAGCCATCTGCCCGTTTTTGGCGATGCATGAGCTCAACTTGCTTGACTAATTCCTCTAGAGTAGCACCCGTAGCAATACTAACGACCTGAGAATGACAACTAGCCTCTTCATTGATTGCTGTTAAAATCTCCATATAGAAGGGCTGGCTGATATTTTCACGGTCTGTTAAGGGAGGAAGAACAACACCTAAACTATGAGTTAAGCCTGTTGCCAACATTTGTGCTGCTGAGTTTGGTACATAACCTAATTCATCCATAGCCGCCCGCACCTTGTTTTTTGTTTCTTCAGAAATGGCTGGATTATCTTTTAAGGTCCTACTAACCGTTGAAGGACTTACTCCTGCTTTTTGGGCAACATCCTTAATTGTAGCCATTATTTTCCTCTCATTCTCATAAATATTTATAGTCGTAAAATACAAGAACAATTATAACCGAAACAATTTAGTTTTGCAATCGTTTGCACAAAGTTAAAAACTTTTTTATAAAATACTTGACAGATTGTGGAAACGGTTGCATAATGTTTATCGTAAACTAAATTTCTGGAGGAAATAGAAATGAAAAAATGGCAAAAGGTATTACTTGGTAGTGCTGGACTTCTCGTGGCTGGGTCGCTCTTGGTGGCTTGTGGGTCAAACTCAAGCAAGAGCTCAAGTTCAGATAGCAAGACTTTGAAACTTTGGGTACCAACTGGTGCTAAGAAATCTTACTCAGATACAGTAGCACAGTTTGAAAAGAAATCTGGTTACAAAGTTGATATGGTTGAAATGGAAGATCCAAATGCTCAAGAAAACTTGACTAAGGATGCTTCTACTGCTGCAGATGTCTTCTCACTTCCACATGACCAACTCGGTAAATTGGTAGACGCTGGAGCTATCCAAGAAATCCCAGAGCAATACTCAAAAGAAATTGCTGAGCAAGATACTGAACAAGCTGCTGTAGGTGCTCAATACAAAGGTAAAACTTACGCCTTCCCATACGGTATCGAAACTCAAGTTACATACTACAACAAATCTAAACTTAATGAAGAAGATGTGAAATCATATGAAACAATCACTTCTAAAGCTAAATTTGGTAGCAACTTGAAAGAAGTTAATGCTTATGTAACTGCTCCTCTCTTCCTTTCTGTTGGTGACACACTCTTTGGTCCTAACGGTGAAGATGTGAAAGGTACTAACTGGGGTAACGAGGCTGGTGTGAATGTTCTTAAATTCATCGCAGCTCAAAAAGACAATAAAGGATTTGTCAATGTCGATTCAGCTAACATGATGGCTAAATTCGAAGATGGTTCTGTTGATGCTTTCCAATCAGGACCATGGGACTACGCTGCAGCTGCTAAAGCTGTTGGTAAAGACAATCTTGGTGTTGCTGTTTACCCAACAGTTAATATCGGTGGTCAAGACGTTCAACAAAAAGCCTTCATGGGTGTTAAACTTTAC
The DNA here is from genome assembly GCF_001556435.1 of Streptococcus sp. CCH5-D3. Taxonomy (NCBI): domain Bacteria; kingdom Bacillati; phylum Bacillota; class Bacilli; order Lactobacillales; family Streptococcaceae; genus Streptococcus; species Streptococcus sp. CCH5-D3. The sequence continues at coordinate 13,071 of NZ_LSIW01000072.1, read as the reverse complement.
GCAGTTAACCAAACACCATCTAAAGGTAACGCAGAACGTATCGCTGCTTCTTACCAATTGGCACAAGCTTTGACAAGCAAAGACAGTCAAAATAACCAATTCACTAATGAAGACCGTCACATCATCCCAGCTAACAAAGAAGTTCAAGCTTCTGAAGCTGTTCAAAAGGATGCACTTGCACAAGCTGTAATTACTATGGGTTCATCTGATCAGTACACAACTGTTATGCCTAAACTTAGTCAAATGTCAGTCTTCTGGACTGAAAGCGCTGCTCTTATGAGTGATGCATATAATGGTAAAATCAAGGAAGACCAATTCCTTACTAAATTACAACAATTTGATAAAGATTTGGCAGCAGCTAAATAAGAATCCTAACTATGAGAAGGTAAAGAGGCAGGTCAGGTTCCTAGCCTCTTTATCTATCACTAATTAAACATTTATCTGAGGAGATATCTATGTCACAAACAATCTACGACACAACTCCTATGCGCCAGGTCTTCAAAGAAGGTACATGGGATGTCAAATTATCCTTTCTGGTAATGGGATTGGCAAACTTGGTCAACAAACAGTTCACCAAGGGCTTGCTCTTCCTCCTTGCTGAGATTGCCTTCTTAGTAGCCTTCGTTATCCAAATCATCCCTGCACTTAAAGGTATGATTACCTTAGGGACTCAAGAACAAGGTGAGGCCGTTAAAGAAGTTAATGGGGTTAAGCTTACTGTTCAGGTCGCTGGAGATAACTCTATGCTCTTGTTGATTTTTGGACTTGCTTCACTAATCTTCTGTGCAGTCTTCGCTTATATTTACTGGTGTAACCTTAAGAGTGCTCGTCATCTCATGGCTCTCAAACAATCTGGACGTAAAGTTCCTAACTTTGTCGAAGACTTCAAGACCTTGGCCGATGGTCGTTTCCACATGGGACTTATGACTATACCATTGATTGGAGTTTTGCTCTTCACAATCTTGCCTTTGATCTACATGATCTGTTTGGCCTTTACTAACTTTGACCACAATCACCCAGCACCTAAATCACTCTTTGACTGGGTTGGTTTCTCAAGTTTTGGTGAGGTTTTACAAGGTCGTATGGCTGGTACTTTCTTCCCACTTTTGACATGGACCTTGATTTGGGCAGTTGCTGCAACAGCAACAACTTTCTTCTTCGGTATTGTCCTTGCTCTCCTGCTCAACACTAAAGGACTTAAATTCAAGAAAGTTTGGCGTACACTCTTTGTTATCACTATCGCCGTCCCTCAGTTCGTATCCCTTCTTTTGATGCGTAACTTCCTTAACGACCATGGGCCTTTGAATGGTTTGCTTCAAACCTTGCATCTCACTAATGGACCAATTCCATTCTTGACTGACCCTCTCTGGGCTAAGTTCTCTATTATCTTTGTTAATATGTGGATTGGTATTCCGTTCACAATGTTGGTTGCAACTGGTATCATCATGAACTTGCCAACTGAGCAGATTGAAGCTGCTGAAATTGATGGAGCAAGTAAATTCCAAATTTTCAAGAGTATCACTTTCCCACAAATTCTCTTGATTATGGCACCATCATTGATTCAACAATTCATCGGTAATATCAATAACTTCAACGTTATCTACTTCCTTACTGGTGGTGGACCTAAAAATTCTGAATACTATCAAGCGGGTTCAACTGACCTCTTGGTAACTTGGCTCTACAAACTGACTGTTAGCGCTAAAGACTATAACTTGGCATCTGTTATCGGTATCTTGATTTTCGCCATCTCTGCAACATTCAGTCTCTTGGCCTACACAAGATCATCTTCATTCAAGGAAGGGGCTGCTAAATAATGAAACGTAAGAAAAATCTATACCTAACTGGTACTTATATTCTATTGACAGTTCTAGCTGTTATCTGGTTGATTCCTATTATCTGGATCTTCCTTACAAGTTTCCGTGGTGAAGGAGCCAATGCGGTGCCTTACTTCTTCCCTAAGACTTACACATTTAATAACTACATCAAACTGTTTACCAGCGATGCTTATCCATTTGGAAAATGGTTCATCAATACCTTCATCGTTGCCACATGTACATGTATCCTCTCAACTTTGATTACCGTTGGGATGGCCTACTCACTTAGCCGTATTAAATTCAAACACAGAAATGGCTTCTTGAAATTGGCACTTGTACTTAACATGTTCCCTGGTTTCATGTCTATGATTGCGGTCTACTATATTTTGAAGGCCCTTAATTTGACACAAACCTTGACATCTTTGGTTTTGGTTTATTCTGCTGGGGCAGCACTTGGTTTCTACATTGCGAAAGGTTTCTTTGATACCATTCCTTACTCATTGGATGAATCAGCAATGATTGATGGGGCAACTCGTCTTCAAATCTTTACCAAGATTACCTTGCCACTTTCTAAACCAATCATCGTCTACACTGCCCTCATGGCCTTCATGGGACCTTGGGTAGACTTCATCTTTGCATCTGTTATCCTCGGTGACGTTAAAGATAAATATACCGTTGCCCTTGGACTCTTCCAAATGCTTAACCAAGACGCTATCAATGAATGGTTCCTTCCATTTACCGCAGGTGCTATTATCATCGCCATCCCAATCACCCTTCTCTTTATCTTCATGCAAAAATACTATGTTGAAGGTGTAACCGGCGGATCAGTTAAATAATAAAGGATAAATGATATGACAACTCTTAAACTGGATAAAATTTACAAAAAATACCCAAATGCAACTCACTACTCTGTTGAAGATTTCAGTATCGACATCAAAGACAAGGAATTCATCGTTTTCGTAGGTCCTTCAGGATGTGGTAAATCAACAACTCTCCGTATGGTTGCTGGTCTTGAAGAAATCACTGAAGGTGAACTCTATATTGATGGTGAAGTGGTTAATGACAAATCACCAAAAGACCGTGACATTGCCATGGTATTCCAAAACTACGCACTTTACCCACACATGACTGTTTATGAAAATATGGCCTTTGGTCTTAAACTTCGTAAATATAAAAAAGACGATATCGACAAACGTGTGCGTGAAGCTGCTGCTAGCCTTGGGTTGACTGAGTTCTTAGATCGTAAGCCGGCAGACCTTTCTGGTGGTCAACGTCAGCGTGTAGCTATGGGACGTGCCATCGTTCGTGATGCTAAAGTCTTCCTCATGGATGAACCTCTCTCAAACTTGGATGCTAAACTTCGTGTCACTATGCGTGCTGAAATTGCTAAAATTACTCGTAATATTGGCGCAACAACCATCTATGTTACTCACGACCAAACAGAAGCCATGACTCTTGCTGACCGTATCGTTATCATGAGTTCTACTAAAAATCCTGATGGTTCTGGTACAATCGGCCGTATCGAACAAATTGGTACACCTCAGGAACTTTACAATGAACCAGCCAACAAATTTGTTGCTGGATTTATCGGAAGTCCTGCTATGAACTTCTTCAATGTTAAGGTTGACGGCAATCGTATCACTAACTCTGAAGGCTTGGATATTGCAATTTCTGAAGGTCAAGCTAAAATCTTGAAAGAAACAGGTTATCAAGGCAAAGAAGTTATCTTTGGTATTCGTCCTGAAGATGTTTCAAGCCGTCCAATCGTTCAAGAAGTATATCCAGATGCCAATGTAGATGCTGAAGTCGTCGTTTCAGAGCTTCTTGGTGCAGAAACAATGCTTTACCTAAAACTTGGAGAAACTGAATTTGCTGCCCGTGTTGATGCGCGTGACTTCCACAATCCAGGTGAAAAAGTAAACCTTACTTTCAGCGTTGCAAAAGGTCATTTCTTCGACGCTGAGACAGAAAAACGTATCAGTTTGTAAGATAAAAAATCAGCTCAAGAGGCTGATTTTTTGTTTGGCATGATTAAACCACATTCTAACTTTTACTTCCTGACACTCACTAAACAAAACTCTCTCAATCTATGATATAATATCCCTTGGCACCTCGACACCGCCTACGAAGGGAGGTGAGTTTGCCTATGATGGATTTACTATTCAAAACTATCATCGGACCCATTGTGGTCGGTGTTATCCTTCGTCTGATCGACAAGTGGTTAAACAAGGATAGATAGTGCTAAAAAAGACCCCGAGCTTATGTGGAAGTTAGCTTGGGGTCTTTTCTTGCCTATGATATAGACTTACTATTCAATACAGGTGTATTATGTCATAAAAGCTTAGAATTGTCAAGAAACTAGAGTATCTAGGAACTAGTCTTTCTTCTCAGTCTCATGATCCTTTTTATCTTCATCAGTCTTATTTACAGCTGCTTTAAATTCGGCTAGCATTTTACCGATGGATTGGCCGAGTTCTGGCAAGCGTTTAGGACCAAATATGAGGAGGGCTCCTAGGACAATAATGATAAGTCCTGGGGCTCCGATATCACGTAGAATTCCCATGAGATTTCCTTTCTATTTATCTTTATATTTTCTTTGTTTACGTTTATAAATGAGCTTACTTAGAGTTACGCTAACTTCATAAAGCAAGATTAAGGGTGCCGTCATGGCAAGGTCGCTGATAAAGTCAGCTGGTGTTAGAATGACCGCCAAAACCAAGAGAATAAAGTAAGCATAGCGTCTATAGTGTGTCAGAAAAACTGGTGTTATTATGCCGATAGATGTCAAAAAACTCACAACTACGGGAAGTTCAAAGAGAACAGCCAAAGGCACTGTCGTATGCAGTAAGAAACTAAGGTAGTTCTGTGCTGTAATTTGTGTATTAAAGAGCCCTTCGCCTAGTTTTAAAAGCACTTCTAAGATAGCTGGACTAACAAAATAATAACCAAAGGCAAGACCCAAAACAAAACAGACAAAAGTTGCTGGAATATAGGCAAAAATGGCACGCGCTTCATTGTCCCTCAAACCAGGTTTCACAAACTGCCAAATCTGGTAGGTGGTAAAAGGCAAGGTGACCGTAAAAGCCATGAGACTAGCCAAGTTAATGTAAATCCAAAGAATATCGTTAGGCCCTAGAACTAATAAAGGCTTGTCAAATCCTCTGGTTAGATAAGCATAGAGTTGCCTAGCAAACAACAGAGTAATACAAAAAACTAGGAAAAAGCATAACACTACTGCAATGAAACGTCTCCGAAATTCCACCAGATGCTCAACAATAGTCATCTCATCTTTATTTCTTGCCATGCTGTTTCACCGTCACAAAGACAATAATAGCAATAAAGATAAGTTGTGGAATCAAGACTTCCCAGCTTGGATAGATACCAGCCCAATCAATGGTTGGGAAACCACTAATCAAATGATTAGACATCATATTAGTTAACTGAAGGGCATGAACACTGACACCGAGCATCTTGAAGGCCAAGGCATAAATCAACCAAGTCAAAATAAAGAAAATGCGGTGCGGTTTAATATAGTGACTCGCTTTAGTCATAGCCACAGCAATGATAACAAGAACTGCAATGGCTGAAGCAATACCAATCAAGAAATTAGCTGTCGTGATACGTGGAACAATACCGACATAGAAAAGAATAGTCTCGGCACCTTCACGGAAGACAGCCAAGAAACTGAGGGCAAACATGGACACAAAGCTTCCAGTAGCCGTCACCGTCTTCATCTGGCGGTCCATAAAGTCATTCCACTGTTTGACTGAAGACTTGCTATGGAGCCAAATTCCAATCAGAATCATCATCGCAACTGCAAAGATACCAACGCCACCTTCAATAATTTCACGGTTAGCCCCCGAGGTCACAGCTGGAAAGACAACTTGTAAGATAACAGCTATAACTGCGCTGGCAAGAACACCAGCAATAGCTCCGCCATAAACCCATTTGAGTCCCTTACGCATCTTGGCTGCCTTAAGAGTTGTCACAAGTGCCATAACAATGAGGAGGGCTTCAACCCCTTCACGTAAGAGAATCAACATGGCATCAAAGGCATTATAAGAAGCACTTGTATCAATAGCAGATAGGTCTGTAATCAAGGCTTGCAGTTTGTCCTGATAAGCTTTTTCTTTTCCCTTAACCATGATAACAGGTGTTTCACTTTCCACGCGCGTATAAAGGCTTGGATTAGTTGTGCTTACATCGCCTTCAATGGTTGGCCAGATAGTGATGAACTTCTTCATAGTTGCCGCAGCCGTTTTTTCATCACCTGCTTGGAATTGAGCTAGAGACTTTTCCAAGAGCTTAATACCATCTTTTAGGGTTAAACTTGAGCTTGTGCTATCAAGAGGGACACCCTTGATAAAGTCATCAATCCCACCCTTGAGATCATCATAAGATGACTGGATGCTGGTAAAATCAGTAGGCTCCGTCTCAATGCTACTTCGCAAAAGTGAAATGGCCGTCTCAATCTTGCCGTAGTAGGCAGTACTGTGGTCACGGACAACAGCTTCATTTCGCGTCCAAGCATTATTTAATTCACTGTAAGTTTTGCGTGTTGCAGCCAGGTCTTTGGCCGTAATGGCATCCTGTAAGTTTTTGAAATAAGGCTCTAGGCGTGTTTCAAGTTTTTCCTTTTCGGCATCTAAATCAACAGGATTTTGCTCTTTCTCAAATTTAAGAAGGGCTGACGAAATGGAGGTTAGGTCCTCTTCTGTCACGTCACCCTTAATATCAAGAGCCTTGCTAACTTTTTTACCTGCCTTGGAATCGTGATTTTCTTTAGTTTCGAAATCAGTCTTAATCTCAGCAACCAATTCCTTAGCTTTAGCTTGATCTTTATTTTGAACAGCTGTTGTGGCATCTGTAATTTTGATATAGAGGTCACTGTATGATTCAGCAGCTACTGGATAAGTCCAGAATAAGGCCAGAAGCCCAAGCAAAACGAGGAGTTTATTCAAAGAGTGCTTGACCAAGGTAGCCTCCTTTCTCCACGCCAGCAAAGCAAGCAAAGAGCCCACTTCCGATATGGGTGATGTACTCGTTCATCTTGTCTACAGCACCAAGATTGGTCTGAATTTTAACAAAACGGTCTGGATCCTTCTGGTAGGCAATGAAAATCAAACCTGAATCAAACTGGCCAGTTCTCTCATCAATGCCATCTGAATAAGAATATGAACGACGTAAGATAGGAAGGTCTACTTCTTTAGCCAAACGCACATGCGAATCTACAGGAAGTTTAGATAAATCTACTTCATCAAACTCATCTTTCTTTCCAAAAGGCGCGCCTGATTCCTTGTAACGACCAAAGGTGTTTTCCTGTTCCTGCAAGTTGGTACGATCCCAAGTTTCAAGGTGCATCTGTACCAGACGAAGAGCCATATAAGAACCACCCTTCATCCAATCTTTACTATCAGCCCAGACAACCTTGTCGAATTCCTTTTCCGTCGTAACATTAGCAGTACCATCCTTGAAGCCAAAGAGATTTCGAGGCGTTTCCTTGCGGTCTCCAATTGCAGCAAAACCTGATTTGCTCCACTTCATGGTAATTTTATTACGACCTTTACGAATCAGATTGCGGACAGCGTGGAAAGCTACTTGTTCATCGTCCGCACAGGCTTGAATCACGATATCACCACCCGTATACTTGTCCTGCAACTGCTCCTTAGGAAATGGAGGCAAATCACGGAAGAGCTTAGGACGTTTGGATTCTAAACCAAGTTTTTTAAGAAAATCAGCCGAAACTCCAAAAGTCAGACTCAGGCGATAGGGATTGAGTCCTACCGTTTCGCCTGTATCCGTAGGAGGCAAGAGGGCATTAGAACCATCTTTTTTGACTAACTCTCCTTCGACCAATTTACTACTATAATCGGTCCAGTCTTTAAAAAGCTGGATGACATCTTTTTTATCGGTTGTATGAAGATCTAGCACCACCAAGTAGCAAGCCTTCTGCATAGGAGTCGTAATCCCAGCCTGGTGCTTGCCAAAGAAGCTAATATCTTCATCACCATCATAAGCATTTTTACTTGAACTATCCTGATTAGCGAAAAAAGCAGATGCACCAGAAAGACCAAGCGCAAGCCCAGCCCCTCCAATACCTGCTTTTTTAAGAAATTCACGACGGTCCATTTTTTGATCTAAAAATTTTTCGTCAGTCATTTTTCTTATTTCCCATCTAGGATAACACCCATTTGTGATAATGGTTCACCAAGTTTAGTTACAGCTTCGGCCAATTCCTTAGTATCTGCCTCACTCAAATCTGTATAAGACTTATAGTTTTTCTCATCAGTCATGTGTTTGTCCAAAAGACCATTCACATTCTTGAATTCAGTTTCCAGAGTCTTAACAAGTTTAGCATCTTTCTTTTGGATCAACGGCTTGAAAAGTTCAAAGATTTTTTCTGCCCCTTCAATATTGGCACGGAAGTCGTAAAGATCCGTGTGTGAGAAGACCTCTTCTTCACCTGTAATCTTTTGAGTGGCAACTTCATTAAGAAGGTCAACAGCACCTGTCAACATGATATCTGGAGTAACTTTAACAGTTGCAATTTTAGCTTTGAGTTCCTTAATATCGTTAACCAATTGATCTACATAGGCAGCTGTACCCTCTGTCGTGTTGTCTTGCCACATGATACGTTCGATACGGTGGAACCCTGACCAACCGTCTTCTGATTTATTTTCGTCCATGTAATCAACCAAACGGTAGTCGATTTTCACGTCAGACTCACCAAAGCTTTCTGCAATCGGTTCTGAACGCTCGTAAGCCATACGAATCAATGGGTATTGTTTCTTAGCTTCTTCAAGATTTCCTGACTTGAGGGTTTCACTGAATCCTTCAGTATCTTTCAAAAGCTGATCAATTTCGCCTTCTACGAAAGTCTTATAATCACTTGTGGCCTGCTTCAATTGCTTTTGCTCACTGGCTGTGAGTTTTGAGGTAGTTGAGCTTGAATTACTTGAATTACCAGATTTGGCACAAGCCGTCAATAAAAGTCCTGATGCCAAAAGAACAACACCAAGTTTGCTAAGTTTTTTCATGAATGTCTCCTATTTTCAAGATAGTGTTCGACATTTGTCGTTATATATGTGAATCGTCGTTTTAACATTAATAAAGAACGAACGATGATAAGTCAATAATGATCTCTCGTATGTAAGAGAACAATATCTAAACTAACAGAAGAAACCAGCACTGTCAACGGTTTTAGGCTATTTAAGAACTATTCTAAAGAGCAGATAAGAATGATTCTAAATAAAAGAAAAACAACAGGAAATAACCTGTTGCTACTTATTATTTTGTACGACGTTTTCGAAGGAATCCTAGGCTAAGAATGCTTAGAAGACCTGCTAAAAAGAGTCCACGATTTGTCTTTTCACCAGTGGATGGCAGTTGTTTATCAGTCTGACGACTAGCTTCAGTCTTAGCCTGACCATTGTCACGATTAACAAGTTCAGCATCTCCAACAAGGTCCTCTTTACCTGAAGCCTTGACATTTGCTTTAGTTGCCTCAGTATCTTTACCACCAAATGACCCGGTCTTTTCAGAAGGCTGATCTACTGCCTCAGTTGGCGTCTGAGCATTAGTCAAACGAATAATAGTCGCTGTTAGTGGATCCAAGGTCAAGATGTGATTGTTGATTGTCACACCTGATAACTCACTAATTCCGGATAAATTGACTTGACTGCCATCTGCCAAAACCAGATAGGATAGGCCATTTGTAATCTTACTCAAATCAAACTGACGAGCCTTGCTATCGGCATTGACATAGACAAGGTAACGGTCTCCATTCGAAGCAACAGTTTGGTATCCCAATACCAAATCTTCTTGAGCGACATTGTCCTGACCAGGAACTGTCAATAGCGTTAGACGTGCATCTACATCTGCTTTTGATTTGAAATTGAAGGCATCTGTCGACTTACGTAAGGCGATCAAACCTTTGGTAAAGGCGCGAGTTTTCGTATTTTCTGGGAAGGCCTGGCTATCAGTCGCCTTAGTCCAGTCAAAATGGTTAACCGCGTCACTAGAATCATAAGAATCATGGATAAAGTAAGGATAGTCAAATGGATTGCCCTTTTCATCCACTAAGAGATGTGACTTATTTGGCACCTTGTCCTCAGACACAGGATAACGGTAGGCAGGATCACGGAACTGTTTGGTGCGGCCGTATTCCTGACCAGAGTGAATAAATGGTGTTCCCTGAGCAGTCAATACCATGAGGTTTCCTAGACGCAAGCGACGATGAATTTCAGCATTATTCTCAGGCTTGCTTGGATCCTTCTTGATTGATTGGGCAATAATATCAAAAAGGGTCAAATTATCGTGAGCAGCAATATATTGAATCACATCACCTGGAGAATCAGCTTCGAAGTTAGTTGGTTGTGCCTTGATATTGTCAAAGACCTTATTAATATCACGTTTGCCACCTGTGATAAAGGCAGGTGTCCCCTCGTTTGGATAACCTGATTTGAGGGTGTTTCGAATATCGTCTGAAAATACAGCTACGGTATCTGTGTCTTTCATCCAAGACTGATCGGCAGGCTGAACAGGGCTATTTTCATCGCCAGTATAAGTCACCCAGCCCTCACCAAGCATAATGAGGTTTGGATTAAGGGCACGTGCAGCATGATAAGCTTGCTCGATACTTTCAGCATCATGGTCACCCATCATATCAAAACGGAAACCATCCACCTTGTATTCCTTAGTAAGATAAGCAATCGAATCAACCAAGACACGACGACTCATATAGTGAGTCGTGCCTAGACGCCCCCCTCCAAAACTCGAACGAGGAGTGCCATCAGCATCCATAAAGTGATAATAATTTGGCTCAAGGTCTTCAAAAATAGCTGTCTTAGCTGTATGATTATAGACCACATCCAAGATAACGCCCATACCGTGGGCATGAATAGCAGCAACTAAATTCTTGAATTCTTCGATACGTTTAGCTGGTTCACTTGGGTTTTCAGAATACATACCCGTCAAAGAGAAATAGTTTTGTGGATCATAGCCCCAGTTGTAGTTACTATCACTTGATGCATAGGCATCCAAACGCTTCCCATTTTTCATTTCATTGACAAAATAGTAGCTTAATACTGGTAAAAGCTGAATATGGGTAACACCGAGATCTTTAAGATAATCCAAACGCTCTGCAAAGGCTGCGAAAGTCCCAAACTGGTGTTTCAATTCAGCTGAGATAGCCTTATCAGAGGTGAAATCTCGGACATGAGCCTCATAAATGATGGCATCTTCTCGAGATTTAAAGTTTGGAATCTTAGCGTAGTCAAGATCTTTTGGTCCATAATTAGCAGGATCTACAAAGGCAGCCTTGGCAATCTTGTGTTCAGGTCCCTTGCTGGTATCGTCACTATTCCAAGCAGCCAAAGACTTAGCATAAGGATCCAAAACGATTACAGACTGATCACCACGTTTAATGCGATATTGATAGAAATAACCTGTTAAGTTTTCCAAACCAAGATCAGTCGCAAGCAAGTCAGCTTGCCAAGTCCCTCGAAGTCCTTTGCTTAGAGCATGTTCAGCAAGAACCATGTCTTGATTATTCTTATCATAGACAATGATATCTACTTGATCTGCACTTGGTGACCAAAGTGTCACATGTGCCTTAGTACCATTCTCTTGAAGACGGGCACCCAATTCACCATCGTAACTGTAGAGCGCATCCTTCAATTGCCAACTCTCAGACGTTTTAAAACTATCATTGCCCAAAGTGACCTTGTAAGGCAGATTTTCCGCAGCAAAATCACCTGTTAATGTAGCTTTTTTGAGTTTAGTATCCAAGTTAAGCTGTTTAAGAGTTGCACTGTTACCATCCTTGTCTGTCACCTTGAGGTCTTTGAGAATATCTTCAGATGAAACATCTTCTAAATTGGTGAAGCTAAGTTCGATTTGGCTTGGACTAAGCTGCTGAGCTCCAGTCAAACGCACATCCTTGACAAAGTAAGGGTTGGTGTAGACTGTCGTATCAGTATCTCGTACGAAAAGCTGACGAGTTTTTTTCAAGTCACTAAATTTATAATCATTTGGTTGAATTTTCACATCATCTCCTGTTTTGCTCTCATCTAAGAGTAAAAATCCGATAGATTTAGCAGCCTCGGTTAGCGGAATGTCTAAATAAGCACCATACTTACCATTTGGTTGGAAATTGACACCATCAGGCCAATTACTTGGGGCATCCTTTACATCTCCCCAATACCATACAGACTTATTACTATAGTCGCCATCCGTACGGAAATAATTGATACGAACGTGGTCTTGAGGGATGGGCTGATAGCTGTAAACTTGAAAATCCTTGTCAATCCAGGCCTCATTCATTTGAGGACTTAGAATTTCAACAGTTTTATCTCCTGAAAGGTTCGTTCCAGCAGCATTATTAATAAGGAAGCTAAGTTTTTTAGGTGTTGAAGACAACTTCACATCCAGGTAAACACCATAATCATCCTGTTTCGCTTCTGTAAATGAGGTTGCCCCTGTTGGCCAAGCACCTTTCTGAGATGATGGCGTCTCCACATCATCCCAAGTCCAAAGCCCAAGTGATGCCTTATCCTGACTTGGCAACTCTTGGAAATGCAAGCGAATAGTCCCCTCAGCAATAGGTTCCTCAGATGCATTAGTGAGAGCTTGACTATTATTAGTACTTACTGTTTTTGGCGTGTTTTCGCTAGTTTCAGTTAGGTTGGTAGGCTCAGTACGGCTAGTATTTTCTGCTGGAAGAGAAACTGGCTCATTTTCCTTGGACACTGTGGTATTCTCAGCTGTTAGAGGAGCTGTTGGCGTTTCAGTTACTAGACTACTGGTGGTAAGACTAGAATCAGCTGATTCTACCTGTGTACTTGAGGCAGGTGTTGACACTACTTCTTCTGCCTTGACTCCATGAGTAGCAGCAAAGCTCAAAAAAACAGCTCCAATGGTTACAGAAGCCAACCCTAACTTGTACTTGCGAAGGCTATAACGAAGAACTTTTTCATCATTAGCTTGAGTATTTCTTTTCATACTAACTCCTTTTGTTAACGTTTTCATGTTTTTTAATATACCATTTAGATTAGATTTATGCAAGCGTTTTCGCTCCTTTAAAATAAAAAAAGAGAGAACTATAAAATTCTCTCAATCTATTAGTTATAAACAGAATAATAACGCTTAATCCCTGCCACAATTGCGTTAGCTAAAGTCTCTTGATATGCAGAGGTATTCAAGCGGGCTGCTTCTTGAGGATTTGACAAGAAGCCAAGTTCAAGGAGAACTGCTGGCG